>JABDEK010000100.1 GCA_013287135.1 Acidobacteriota bacterium
TAGCGAGTTTCGAGTGCATCGCCACTGGTTTTTGAGCAGCGCCATGGACGAACTGCTCGGCGTCGATTTTGCAGTAGCTGAAAAAGACCGGCTCTATCGTTGCCTGGACCGGCTGCTGGAGCACAAACAAGATCTTTTCATGTGGCTCAAACAGAAATGGGCGGACCTGTTTTCCGCCGACTTCGACGTGTTGCTCTACGATCTGACGAGCACTTACTTTGAAGGAGAGATGGAAGCCAACGCAAAAGCCAAACGCGGCTACAGCCGTGACGGGCGCCCCGATTGTTTGCAGGTCGTCATTGCGTTGGTGATCACGACCGACGGGTTTCCGCTGGCCTATGAGGTGATGGACGGCAACACGTCGGACCGCACGACGTTGCGGGGCTTTCTCAAGAAGATCGAAACTACCTACGGAAAAGCCAAGCGGATGTGGGTGATGGATCGCGGCATTCCGACCGAAGAGATTCTGGCCGAGATGCGCGATCCGGAACGGCAAGTGTCCTATCTGGTGGGAACGCCCAAGAGCAAGATCCAGCAATACGAACAGAAATGGCTCGATCTGCCGTGGAAAAAGGTTCGCGATTCGGTGGATGTGAAGCTCTTTGAAGACGGCGGCGAGCTCTACGTGCTGGCCAGGAGCACCGGCAGGCAAGCCAAAGAAACCGCCATGCGAAGGAAACGGCTGGTGCGCTTGTTACGCAAACTGCGAGCCATGCGCCACAGTCTGCCGTCACGCGATCAACTGCTCATGCGCATTGGTGCGGCTAAGACCGAAGCGGGCCGTGCATTTGGTTTCGTTCAAATCGATGTCCCCGATGAAGGACAGGCCGTCACCCGGCAATCGTTTCGATTTCGAGTCGACAAAGCCAAACTCCACGCCACCCAATTACGCGACGGTCATTACCTGCTCAGGTCCAATCTCACCGCTGAAGATCCCGAAGTACTCTGGACTCGCTATGTGCAATTGACGCAAATCGAGGCGGCTTTTCGATCGCTCAAAAGTGAACTGCGCGTCCGCCCGATTTATCATCAACTCACCCATCGTGCCGATGCGCACATCCTGGTTGCCTTTCTGGCCTACTGTCTTCAGGTCACTTTGAAGAACCGCCTGATGGCTCACGCTCCAGGACTGACGCCTGTTTCTGCAATGGAAAAACTCTCAACAATTCAAATGATCGATGTCTGCATTCCCACCGTCGACGGCCGTTGGCTAATCCTGCCTCGATATACTCAGCCCGACACCGACACCAGGATCCTGCTCCACAAACTCCGAATGGATTTGCCGCCTCAACCGCCACCCCGTATTACCGCCAACCCCGCGCTTTCTGCCCCTGCTCCTGCCCCGACCCCCATGCTCTTGTAGTGAAGACCTACGGGTAGCGTTTACTGAATCAAAAGCACTTACCTGCTTCTTTGACCTTGAACTGCGAAAGTCAGGCTAGACATAGGCGTCCTTCGATCGAGCTTTGGGTCGCATATTGGAACACTCTTTTGTCGCGTTTGATTCGGAGAGCGGAAGAGGAGGAGGTCAGGTGACCGGCGCAGGTTGCCGAAGCTGCTCGACGAATCCCAGACGGTCCACGACCTGCCAATGCCCAGCGACTTGCCCGTCCTTCATCTCGTAGATCGTTTGTTCGGCGAACCGCAGGCGCTTGCCGGTCGCAGGTAGCCCGCGCAGATCGCCCGAGTGCGTACCCTCTGCTCTCCATCGCACGGCAACGCGATCTCCCACTGCAACGACCTCGTCCGAATTGAAGACCAAGTCGGGAAACGCGTGACGCGAGTACTCGACTCGCTCCTTGTAACCCTTTCGGTCGAGGCTCTGACCCTGCCACGGATCACCCGGGTCGGAGTGGATCACGTACCGCGGAGCGACCAGACGCTCGATGGCGTCGTAGTCACCGCAACTCCAAATAAGTTGGTGAAGTTCGATCACGATCGCGCCCGCATCGAGAGGCGCTCCGTCGGCAAGAGCGGCTTCCTTGGCTCTTTCCACGGCATACTCACGAATGTCCTTGGGCCAACGCCGAACGAGTGCGTCGAACCGCGCGGTATCGCCGCTGAAGAGAGCGCGCGTAGCTTCCTCGTAGTGGGGGCGGTCTCCTGCCATGCTCGACAGGAATCGACTCAGCGCCGCGCGATTCCGTCGCGCTCGCTCCTTTCCTGGCTGGTCCCTGATCGCCTGTTCCACAAGCCTGCGGAGCGCCCCAGAAGCGCTGGTGGACTGCTGTTCCAGCCAATCCCAGTGGCGCGGGAGGAGCGAAATCTCGCGGCCGGTGACCCCGAGCTTCGGGCGGCCAGAGCCGCGCGGATGTGCCGGCGCTTCGCGCGCGATCACCTCGTCGAGCGAGCCGCGAAGATCGAAGTCGACCTGGCGCCCGCTCTCCGTCTCGAACACCAAGACCAGTTCCGAGCTGTCACGATCAAATCGGCGCTTGAGTTCGGGCAGCACCTCTCGCAGAGCACCAGCCGCGACTCGACGCGTGCCCGCGAACGCTGTGTAGATAGTCTCGGCTTGCATACCAAAGAGTTTAACCTGGGTAAAATTCAGCGTCAATATTATCCGGGTAAAATTGTCTTCCGGTGGCTGGAGGCTAGGACATCCGAGCGGTCTGGGCAACGCGTTCTCCGCCAAGGAGAGCCAGCATACGAACAATAAAAAATGTTGCCCTTTATGCTTCGAGTGAGGGGCCGTCTCCTGCGGTGCGATCCATTTCCGAAACTCCCGCTGTATAACATTGTCCGGTTTTCGGCGATGTTTCGGACATGGTCTTGCCGTCAGCTCGTCGAATGGCCTTGTCGATTTTGAATGCACGGATAGGTACCGATAGGTCGCGAAGCGTTTTACCGATCCAGCGAAGCACTTGTCCGTATTACCGGCTACCCGTAGATCTGGCATGCGTTTTCTTCTCTCGTTTCCCCCGCCCTTTATAGATTCCCGAGGGGATGCTATTCTTCCAATGTAACCATTAACGTCAAAGCGATGGATATTCAATTCACAACTCGCATCTTCAAAGAAGGCCGCAGCTACGTGGCTCACGCCCTGGAGTTGGACGTCTCCTCCTGCGGCGGCACGAAAGAGAAGGCCCTCAAGAATCTCAAGGAGGCCGTGAGGCTGTTTGTGGAAGAGGCCGAGAAGATGGGCACTCTCAAACAGATCCTCGAAGAATCGGGCTTCAGCACGCACGGCCCGAAGATCAGCCCAAAGTTCATCAGTGTCCAGCGAGTGACTCTCCCGCTTTCGCTGACACATGTCAAAGCTTAGCCCCCGTCTCCTACAAACAACTCGTCAAGGTTTTTGAGGCCGATGGGTTCCGTTGTGTGCGCACCGAAGGTGATCACATGGTGTTCACCAAGCCCGGCGTCATCCGACCAGTCGTGATTCCCAAATACGCCGCTGTCCCCGTATTCATCATTAAAAACAACTTGAGAACAGCCGGAATGTCCCGCGAACGTTACCTCGAACTTCTCGACGCGTAGAGTTTGCAGGTTCGGCAAAGAGGTTCAAGTCACGGAGCGGCTAACCGAAGGTTCGGATGAGGCGGTCCGATTACAAAAGTCCTACAAGATGTCTTTCGACGGTCAGAGTGCTGTCGAATTGTTTTTGTTCCAAACGGGCTCTGGAGTCCTTTCCTTTTCCATCCTCGCAAAGCCGGAGACAGGGCTGACATTGCCGGAGGCAAAGTCGATCAACTACCGGATGAGTCAGTACTATTTTGATAAGTCGGGGTTCCTGGCCAAGCCGAGGCATCCGCGCGCGCCCGCTCCACCTTTTCCCGAAGAAACCGACAACACACTGATCGACAGGTTGGGAAAGCCCGGAGGATGGTTCCGTTTAACAGAATTGGCAGTGTATCTGAAATGTAGGAAGGATAAGCAGCTCGACCAAAGTATCCCAAGTTCCATGTCGTGGATTGAACTTTATGTGGAAATGCTGAGCGCGGCTTCAGTGCGGATTAGAGAGGGGATTTTGAAGCTGTTAATATGCCATGTACTTGGTCTTCTGAGATTTTCCCGAAAATAATATGTTAGTGGAGCGACTGGACATTATCCGACGCATAGAACCCAGTTTTCCATACGTCAAGACCAGCAGTGGTCCCCGTGAAAAGGCGCGTCAAACGCCGCGACCATTGCCGGGCTTCATTTTTACACCCGACCGGGGTCTAACGTAAGTAAATTGTTGGTAATGAAGCATTTCCGGGAGGTGTGGGCGTGTCCAAAGATAAACCCGCCAATTTCCTGTTCATCCTTATTATTATTGTCGCGTTCGTTTTTGCAAAAAGTCTGCGCTTCCAAATGACCGCATGCGCCCGCCGAAAGTTCCGCCAACGAAGATCAAAACCTTCAATTTTGCCTTCCTTTCCCGTTTGCGACATCAGCCTGGAAATCGAATTATTGATGTATTGAGTGAGGCCGGTATTTCTCGGCGTTCTTGGGGTATCTTATTTGTTCCAGAGGACCGTTGATGAGGAATGTTCGCTGAGGAAGGTAAAAGTTGTTGTGAAAATTATTTCGAATGAATCAAAAACATCATTTCCGGCCCTAGCCAAGTTGGATCTGACGGAATTTGTGTCGGAGCTACTTCCGAGGATTCTTGAACCTAAAAGAGACCTGCCGAAGCTCCAGAAGAATCCAAAACTTCCTGCAGTGGTCCGCGAACCAGTCGCTCGGACAGGGTGGATGGTCCTGACCACTATGCAACGGTTATCGCCTTCGGGGACGCGTAATGAACTCTGACAATCGTGAACTGGAGGCCCAAAATGCTTTTGCCGACGCGGTCCGGGAAGGACTTTCAAAGACGGGCCAAAAAGAACTGCCATATTCCTACCTATACGACGAACTCGGCAGTGCCCTCTTTGATGCCATCACGTTTCTGCAGGAGTATGGTGTCACCAGGGCGGAGGGGAGGCTGCTTCGACGCCATGCTAAAACTATCGCGGACATGCTGCAATCTGTCCGCAGAGTTGCAGAATTGGGGAGCGGTAACGGTTCCAAAACCCGATCGCTGTTGGAGGCTCTGGCCGCCCGTGGGCCGTTAGATTATTTTCCGATCGATGTATCGGAATATGCGCTGGCGTGCTGCAAGCGCGAGTTGACTGATCTGTCAGCGGTGCACGTTTCTCCCCTTAGATTACCGTACATGGATGGTTTGAGGCACCGTTCTTGGGTGGCCTCTGAGGGGAAAGCGGCTCTCGTGCTGTTTCTCGGCGGCACAATTGGAAACTTCCATCGCTCCGAAGCCGCATCCTTCTTGCAATCGGTTCGAAGTGGAATGGTGGTTGGAGACGCATTGCTGTTAGGCGCAGATCTGGACAAACCCACATCAGTACTTATCCCTGCCTACGACGATGCGACGGGAGTGACTGCGGCATTCAACCGTAATCTACTCGGACACATCAACCGTGTGTTGGGTGCCGACTTCGACCTAACAAGCTTCGCCCATGAAGTACGCTTCAACGAACGTGAAAGGCGGATTGAAATGCACCTTCGTTCCACACGAGACCAGGTGGTGACGATTCCAGCGGCAAGCATGCGGGTTCAGATTTCACGCAACGAGACTCTGTGGACTGAGTCGAGCTACAGATATAGTCTTGGAGAATTGAAAAACCTGGCATTACAAGTCGGTTTCAGAGAGATCGGAACATGGATCGATGAAGAATGGGCATTCGCTTCGACGCTTTGGATTGCCAAAGATCAATGAAATCACTCGGAGCGCCGTTTTTTGTGTGGCGCGAGCAGATGCTTTGCACCGACTAAACCGTTAGTGCCGATCATGCAGCGAAATGGGATAGAATCAGTTCTGAGCAACTGTCGCCTCAGGGACAATCCTGATCGACGGCGGGTTCGCTGTCAAAATCGATTTTGCCTTGGGCGGCAACGCCCCTTCTTCTGCGGGCATCTCCGAAGCTAGAGAGCCGGGATCGTGGTTCTGTCAAAATGAGTACGCAACTGATCGACCTCCTGCGGTGTCCTCGGTGCCGCCTACCACTGCAGCGGCAGGATGGCGCGCTGGCCTGCGAAAACAAGCACATCTTCAGATGTGACGGGCCGTATATTGTGTTCGCGCATGACTCCGAACAGAGCAAGTACAATCAAGCATACGCAAATCGCTATGCGTTTCTGTGGGCCTACGGATACGAAACGTCGCACTCAGGCTTGGTCGAATCACTGTATCGTAGCGTCGGTGCACTGGTTGCCGACGCGCTTGCGGAGATGCGAAAAGGTGATCCGATAATCATCGATTGCGGATGTGGCACGGGTAGGTCGATTGCGGATGCAGCAATGCTGGCACCCTCCGGTCAGTTCTTGGGGGTCGATCTATCTTCAGCGAAACTCGAATTGGCCGCAAAGATTTTGCGGGGTACGAAGCCTGTGGAAGCCATACTACCGGACTACGGATTCGGAGATCCACTTAGCATTTCCGGACGCGGTTTATCCAATGTAATTTTGGTCCAGGCCGATGCGCTACAATTACCATTCCAGGACAGCCGTGCAGATCTTCTGCTCTCCGTGAATTTGCTGGACCGCGTCGAAGACCCAACGCTCGCTCTTCGAGAGGCCAGGCGGGTACTTCGCTCAGGTGGCGCACTGATTCTCACGACGCCCCTCAATTGGACTAAAGCCAGCCAGTGGAATATGTATCCCGACGCCAAAGCGCTGATTTCAGTCGTGGAGAACTGCGGGTTCAGTGTCAAGACGTGGTTTGATCAGCTCCTCTATAGAGAGATTCTCGACGCTCGCGGCTCAGTCGAAGAATTCGCAACGCTTGTCATATCTGGACGGGCTTCCTAATTTCGGGCCGTCGGTTCCGCCGCTTTGTCGATACAAGACGGGAGTGAAGTTCATTTTCGCGGAAACTTGTCATTCACACTAGGCGCAAGGGAAACTGAGACGAATTTGAGAGAGCGGATTCGATGGCAGAGACTGCTCGAAAATTCTAGTTTACGTTTTGGGGAAATTGATTGTTTTGCGCCCGAGTGATCGCCGTGGAATTACAATTTTTTCCGTGCGCTCCTTCATCATAGTTCCTTAAACAAAACGACTGCATCACCATTGCATCTATCAAAGTTCCATTTTGATAGCTTCTTTTCATATCCAAGTATCCCATCATTATTAAGGTCAACTTTATAGTCGCCCAATTTCTTGTGCCAATAAGCATTCGTTACGATACCATTTTCAACATTCAGCCCTTGGCTTGTGTTCTCACTTGGTCTTTTCACTTCGTTCTTGATGGTGCTTTTAAGGAAAGCAATTATTTCAGGGGTATAAAGTTTGTCAAAAGGATAATAAGGATTGGATGACAATTTATCGAGCGTCCTGAAGACGATTGGATTCTGGCTTCTTCCGCCGACATATCCAAAATCGTATTGCGTATAAATGGTTTTGATCACTTCAATACCCTTCAGAAAATGTCCATACTTCTGAAATTTCTGTCTCACCGAGCAAGCATCAATCCAAAGCAGATGTCTTCCATTGAATCTTTGTTTAGGAATTGTTGCGAAGAAGTAGCTGTAAGCATTGCCTCTTTCGTCTTCTAAGAGCCCGAGAATATGAGAAGAATTTAATTGCCTTTTTACATTGTGTGGCTTCCATTCTCCCTGCTTCATTCCGTCATTGAAAACATCTATGACTTTGGCCACAATGCCGGTGAGATCTTCTTTGCATTCAGCTGTTTTCCTGAAATTCCATTTCAGGTCTAAACTTTTCAAAAGATAAACTGCTTCTTCTAATGAGGTAACTTCAAAATCTGCGCGACCGGATTTATCGGCAGCCGGTCTCACCCAAACGGTTTTACAGCCAGCTTCTTTAGGTGGGTTAATGTCGTATTCCAGTGAATCGCCAATAACATAGATATGCTCTGGGGCGTGATTCAACTCGCGGATAAGGGTTTGCCATTCTTCAAGGCTCTTCTTTTCTAAAAAATGTATGCTTTCGTTTGTAATTATTTCACTGAGACCTAAATGTCTTACGACATCTGATCGCCAAGGATTCCTGCCTCCCGTAGCAACGTGAATTTTGTCCTTCATTTCTGCTAACACTGAGATGAGGTCTTCTTGTAATGGATTAAATAAGTCAGGCAATATTGAATTGTCACCCCGATATGAATCCTCTGATGAGTCAACAGCGCTGTTTTTGGGATGTAGAGTTCCCTTCATGTCAAAAATAAAAAGCATTGTTCAATATAAACCCGTGGATATGCCGGACCGCTCCGCCTTTTCCATTAGTGTTCACTGATCGGACTGTTAACCTGCACAGCTTTGCGTGATTTGAAACCGACTTCGGCGTACCAACTTCGAGCCCTCATCTTTGGTAGGATAGTGCCCCCACAATCCTTACCTGATTCGCATTCGTCCCACTCAACTGGCGTTCATTACTCTTATAATCTTCATCGCAATCCTTGTTCTAAGAGTACACATGTTGGTCCTCGGCAGGGTTATCAATCAAGTTCCAAGGCTTTAGATGTTTGGTTAAAAAGAGCAGTGAACTTTGCCAAAACTTCCACCGATGCGCCTGATCGAATCCATGGCCCTGGCCTTGGTACCACTCAATCTTCAGTCGATTCGGCTTGCCCGAGATTCCTTTGAGTTTAGCTTCTAATTCCCGCACTTGATCCGCAGGGGTATCGACATCGTTTTCTCCCTGCACCAAAAGGGTCGGGACCTTCACGCCCGTTTCCAGAAAGATGTTTACGGGAGAACATTTCTTGGCATGATCGGGGAGATCTTTAACCCAACCTCCAGCCATGCCTCCTACCAACGTGAAATCGTAATACCGAACCTCGGTGTTGGGTTGCTGAATCATCCAGTCTGAAATGACGCCACCACAAGCAATTACCTTGAACTCTTCGGGATACAAAGCCGCCAACTGAAGAGAAAGGTACCCACCCCAGGAGTAACCATAAACTCCCAAATTATTGACATCAAAATTGTCCATGTGGTTGTTCTTCAACCACCGAACACCTTCTACAATGTCTTCACAGTCGGCGTGGCCAAGAAACTCTCCAATGCCGTTCCGCATATGCTGGAGACCTTGTCCGGAACTGGCCCGATAGTTCACCGAACATACTGCGAACCCGGAGGCAAGTAGCATCCGGACCGGCGAGGGGAGGGAATTGCGCAATTGGGTGGAAACCGGCCCCCCCTTAATGTACAGAACAAGGGGCGGCTTTGGGGTGGTGAGACTTTCTGTTTTGGGGAGATACAAATGCCCAAAACTACCGCTTGGAAGCTGAAAATCAATCGTCTCAGCACGAAATTTGGCACGGGTAACAGGCGTGTTTTTCGTCCGGGAAACGATACTCTTGGTTTCGGAATCGAAATGGTAGAGTTCCGGTTCTGCTTCTGGACGAATGCCAAGGAGCCAAAGATTTTTGCCTGTCCAGAAGAGCGGTGCCAAGGAAAGATCGTCTTCCTTGATCGCTTCCCCACTATCAGAAAGAATATTCCATTGCCCATTCATGAGGTAATTCAATGCAACCCTGTCATGAGTTGCGGCCAATGTTCCGAGATCACAATTTCTTGCCACTGAAGACGGGAGCAATGGCTCTCCGACAGAGAAATCGGGCCTGAGGCGATGCCAACGTCCGTTCCCCTCAGAGTTGGAACGTAAAAAATATTCAGAAAAATTTTGGGATGCGGCGACAAGGCCTGGGAGATAGAGTCCCGAGTCAGGCTGCGTGTCCGTATAAATTTTTTTGCCTTCCGGAAACAGCCAAAATGAAACCTCACGTCCGAAACTGAGAGCCGCAAGTACCGTGCCCGGTGTTTCGGTTGGGACAAAGGAGGTAATCAATCCATAACCGAAATCGCTCCAAGACTCGCCTAAAACTCGATGACACGAAAGCCGGTCTGGCGATAAGCGAATAATCTCGAAAGTATTGACTCTCTTGGCGACACTCTTTCGCGCGTTCGAATAGTCATTTTCTTTCTCACCGAGAAACCACAGGGAGCCATCGGTGCCAAACTGCAACAGCCTTTGGTTGTCCCTCAATTGGGTCTCGGCTACCGGCAGTTCAAACTTTGCGATTCCCTGCCAGACCCGTTTTGGACGCGAGAATTCCGTATGGAGATCCAGAATCCATATTCCATTGAACAGCCGTTCCTGTTCTTGCTGCTCTGCGCGATCCTTTCCGGATTTGTGATCCGATTCTTTTCGCGCCTTACAAATCCATGCCAAGATTTTGCCATCATGGGAAATGGCTGGGGGACTTACGTCGGTTGTTGCCCCAAACCATTCGGCCGCCACAACCGTTTCAATGTCAGGAAAGCGATTCTCTCCAAATTGATACCGCAGCAGACGCGCATCCTTGAGTCCTTTCTGAATCGCATAAGCGGTCATCGTCGTTTGATTACTCTGAGTCCCATCAGCGACAAAGCCATAGACCGTCTCAGCAGGAAAGATGACATCCTCGGTGACGTCGTGGGGAAGCGCCCTTTGAAGAAGGTCGTTGCTAGTAAAAGGAGATCTCATGCGTGTTGAACATCCAGTCTGGCATTGAAGTTATGGCTGGGAAATACGCGAGCCCAGAGAAAGGCATAGTCAACGGTTCGAGCTTAAAAAATCATGCCGTGAACGCGAGGCAGTAGTCTGATATCCCCATTCTGTCAGGATGTATTGAGCTGCGCCTTGACCATTTTTAATGATGTCCTTTGGCATGCACGCGTCGCGGACCTCATGCATTGCCCAAACAAATTGGATTTGTTCGGCTACACCGCCGAGTCCATGAACGGGAACAATATGTTTGAATTTGATGTCTGAGTCTGGGTTTTTAGCCCTCGTTTTGGCCACTCCTTCGTTGATCTTCATGATATGCGCCATTTCAATCAAGGTTCCTGATGCGCCGCCAAGCACAATTACGGCATCGCAGACGCTCGACCAGAACGGGCTCTCATCCCCCCAATTCCCTGACTTGTAAAATGGGCCTACTCTAAATGCGATATCCAAGTCGGCGAGGATGCTGTCTTCCTTGGCAACCGATGGGAAAATACCTATGGTCTTGAGCCCACTGTCCTTCGCTGCTTTGGCTCCGATTTCTGGAACTCCATCTTTTGTTCCGCCGGTGAGAATTGCAACGGGATAAGATTTAAGAGCGGCACACGCTTCCCACAAAACTTGCCGAGTGAACCTCGACTGATAGTTTTGAAAAGCTTTTCGCGTTTCTTCGTCTGATAAATGGTCTCCCTTCGAATTCGAGCCACCAGCAAACGCAACGATATGCTTGACGCCGTGCTGCAAACAAAATTTAGCGAGATGCTCGGTGCAATTTTCGTGTGGGGCGAGGGAAATCACCACAGCATCCCTCCTTCATTGGGGAGGACGAAGATAGCTCTGAACAGTCTTGATGAGGTCCGTCCTTGCTACGGTCATTTGGCCAGGGCGTTCTCGTATCCACTTCTCTCGATCCTCCTTGAACGCTTCGCTCTTGCCAAGCTCCTTACCAAGCGACAGATTTTTCACTGAAATCTCGTTGCGTCCAATTTCGTCAGGCCCTGCGATCAACGCGAGTGGCGAACGGCGTTGCTCTGCGTACTTGAACTGTTTTCCTAAAGTTTCGGTTCCAAGATACAGTTCTGCGGGAATGCCGGCATTCCTGAGGTCGGTCACGACTCCCTGATAGAATCCCAGTAATTTGTTGTCAAAAACAGTCACGACCACAGGCCCTTGATAGGAATTGGCCGCACTTGTTCCGTAATGTTTGAGCGCGGCAAGGAGGCGGTCTACCCCGATGCTTGCACCAGTAGCGGGAACGCGTTTCCCTGTGAAACGCATTACGAGGTCATCATAACGTCCTCCGCCAGCAACAGAGCCAAATGCCTTAGAACCAACTTCCTCATCCGGGACCTGAAAGGTGAGCACGGCCTCGAAAACCGGCCCGGTATAATAGGCTAAGCCGCGAATCACACTGGGATCGAAGGTAACTTCCGGCCCTACCTTTGCTTCTTCAAGAAGCCGGGCAATTTGTTTCAGATCCGCTATCCCCTCGATGCCAACAGCAGAGGAGCCTACGGCTTGGGTCATCGCCTCGATGGTCTCGGAATGTGTAGTAGTAGGGATTGAGAGGAAATCCAGGACGATCCGCGCTTGAGCATCGGAAAGCCCTGCTCCTTGAGTCGGATCTCCAGAGATATCGACTCGCCCTTCTCCAAGTAACGCAGCTACTCCGTCCAGACCGAGCCGATCAAACTTATCCATTGCCCGAAGGACCGTGAGGCGTCGTTTTTCAATATCTTCCGAAGTCTCAGAGCCTGAAATAGCGAAAACGCCAGCCCGCTCCAATACTCCGTCCAAAACCTTGCGGTGATTGACTTTGAGGGAAATCACGTTCTTGGGCAACCCTAACTGTTGGAAGGCGGCTAATAAGACCAGGCACACCTCCGCATCCGCAGCCATCGAAGAGGTGCCTACTGTATCAAAATCACATTGATAAAATTGGCGGAAACGGCCCACGTCCGTCTTTTCATTGCGAAACACCGGCCCATATTGATAGCGCCGATAAGGCAGAGGGAGGGATTCCTGATATTGGGCAAATACTCGTGACAACGGTGCCGTCAGGTCATAGCGAAGCGCGGTCCACTGCTGGTCGGAATCACGAAATGAGAATATGCCACCTTCTGGGGTCGTGGATTCAGGCAGAAACTTGCCCAGCGTCTCCACGTATTCGACAGCGGGTGTTTCCAGTGGTTCGAACCCAAAGAGATGATAAACCTCGCAAATGGTGTCGATCATCTGCTTTCGGGCGATGACCTCTTCAACGAAGGAATCTTTAAACCCTCGGGGAATCCGGGGGACGATCAGTTTATCTGCCATTGTCTTGATGTCCTTAAT
>JABDEK010000101.1 GCA_013287135.1 Acidobacteriota bacterium
GGGAGGCCAAGGTGGGCGACGTCGGCATGGAGCAAGTCGCATAGAATCAACCTGGTACGCCGGGGTGCGGAATGGTCAGCGCCGAACATGCGCCGAAGGAAATGTTTCAGTTAGGACGATCTGTATCGATGTGACACGATGTTAACGCTGTGTTAAAAAAACGGCCGACAATCCGGCGTGGCTTGTTTCCGAGGTATGATTCGCCTATTGTGTGCACATTCCTCGTTAAAGAGAGCCGATGAAACGCGTACTAGTGATTGAAGACGATAAGGACATAGTTGAACTGGTGCGCTACAACCTGGAGAAAGATGGTTATCAGGTGACGGCCAGCGCGGATGGCTCGACCGGGTTAGCGCAGATCCGGAAGGCAGCGCCTGATTTGTTGATCCTGGATCTGATGTTACCGAAACTTTCCGGCCTGGAAATTTGCAAAGAGATTCGCAAGGATGTCACGCTGAATCGTCTGCCGATTCTGATTCTCACGGCGAAGGGTGAAGAAGCGGATCGCGTCGTAGGACTCGAACTTGGCGCAGACGATTACGTAACGAAACCGTTTAGCCCGCGAGAACTTGCCGCGCGGGTGAAGGCGCTGTTACGGCGGGCTGAGCCCGGCGCACCGTCGGAGAAACCGCTGGAGATTGGCGCGTTGAAGATTGATCCGGCAGCGTACCGCGTGACGCGCGCGGGGAAACCGGTGCAGATGAGCACGCTGGAGTTCCGGCTGCTATACTTCTTGGCGGCGCGTCCTAACCGCGTGTTCACACGCGATCAGTTGCTCGACGCAGTTTGGGGAACGGAGAGATTCGTGACTCCACGCAGCGTGGATGTGTATGTGCGGCGATTGCGGGAAAAAATCGAGACCGATCCTCAACATCCGGGGTTCATGAAAACAATTCGCGGAGCAGGATACCTCTTCGAAACAGGCCGTGCGAGCTAAGTTTTTCTGGAGGCTGGGACTTGCGTATCTGGTGCTCCTGGCCGGCGTGTTACTTACTGTTGACCTCTATTCTGCGCGAGTTGTTCGCAGCCACGCTATTCGATCCGCAAACGATCAGCTCACATCGCTAATGAACCTGGCAGTAGCGAATCCTCCGGATTTATCTCACGCAAAAGAAATGCAGGAGTGGACTGCGTGGATGGCGAAAAGCGGAGCGCGCGTCACCATTTTTGATGCGAGCGGCGGCGTGCAAGCTGATTCATCGAGCGGCGCGGACGCATCGGAAAAACCGGCGAACGGGCCAGAGGTGCAAGACGCTTTGGCGAAAGGCTTTGGGCAATTGGTGGATAGGGAACGGGAAGTTGTGAGTCGAGCCCAGCGCTTGCAGCCTGCCTCGGGATCGCCTGCCGTTATTCGCCTGGAACTTCCATTAAGCCAAATTGATTTGTCGTTGAAAGAGCTTCGCGAGCGGTTGCTGGTTGCTGCTTTGATTTCGTTGCTTGCGGGGATCGGCTTCTCGCTGATTTTCGCAGGTTCCTTTCGCGCGCGTGCGGAACGTCTGAAAGATTTCTCGGCGCGAATAGCGCACGGGGATTTTCGCCCCGAGCCGGCCGTGGGACGGCGTGACGAACTTTCCGACCTGGCGGACTCTCTGAATCAAACGGCGGCGCATCTGGAACGCGAGATACGCTTGTTGAGCAGCGAGCGCAATCGGGCCAGCGCGATCCTTCGAAGCATGGTGGAGGGAGTGGCGGTGGTGGATGCGCAGGAGCGTCTGGTGTTTTGCAATCGCGCATTTTCAGAAATCCTAAATTTACAGTCGGCCACAAGTGAAGGCAGCCCGTTAATTGAAGTGGTGCGAAGCTCGGATTTGCTGGGCCTGATTCGGAGAGCACTGCGAGGTGAGGAGGGACTACAGAGCGACATTGCCATGGGAATCGTGCAAACTCAAAATTTTTCGGTGACGGCGGCGCCGGTGAAAGCCTTGGAATCGGATCGTTCGGGACCGGAGGACAAACCGTCTGGAGCCGTGGTTGTGTTGCACGATGTTACAGAGTTGCGGAGGCTGGAACGTGTGCGACAGGATTTCGTCGCGAATGTGTCGCATGAATTCAAGACGCCGCTGACCGCGATTCAGGGCTTTGCCGAAACTTTGCTGGCCGGCGCACTGGATGATCCCAAGAACAACCGCCGCTTTTTAGAAATTATTCGCGAACATGCCGCTCGATTGGCCCGGGTGACGGATGATTTGCTGAAACTAGCGCGCATCGAGGCAGGCAAACTTGAATTGGAATTCTTTCCCGTCGGGTTGCACGATCTAATTGAAAGCTGCACGGAGACTACTTTATTGAAGGCGAGCCGGAAGAAAATCTCGTTTGAGGTAGAGGCTCCCGAAGGAATTCCGCCGATACGCGGAGACGCCAGCTTGTTACATGACGTATTGCAAAACTTGCTCGATAACGCGATTCAATACACGCCTGCGGGAGGGCGCATAAAATTAGAAGCATCTGTGGGGACAAACGACGCGACTGTAACGATTGCGGATTCGGGCATTGGAATACCGCTCGCGGACCAAGAGAGAATTTTTGAGCGGTTTTACAGGGTTGACGCGGCGCGCTCGCGGGAAGCGGGAGGCACCGGGCTGGGACTTTCCATCGCGAAGCATATTGTAGAAGCGCACGGCGGGCGCCTGTGGGTTGAGAGCGCTGTAGGCCGCGGATCGAAATTTTCTTTCTCCATTCCACTGGCTTCCTAAGGCCAGTGTTGTCTTAAAGCATTCACCTTCTGTTAATTCTGTTGCAGCCTTTCCCTGCCATCGTGTACGCGGAGATATTTAATCAGGCCCGGTCGATTAGCCTGGAGGAACCGGAATGGCGGCCACAAAAACTGGCACGGAAGGAATTTACCAAAGCGTTTTGGTGAATTACTTGGTATCGCAAGCGCGAACGGTGGAAGCATCGGTGAATCGAGCGCTGTGGGCATTGCTTGAACGCAACGAGAAACTGGCGAGCGAAGTATTTCTGAATGAGCCGCGCATCAACGAAATGGAAATCACGATCGATGAACATGCCATTCGAATGTTGCGCCAGGGAAACTTGCTGGACACGGACGTGCGGCTCATTGTGGCGACACTGAAGATCAATAACGATCTGGAGCGTATGGGCGACCTGGCGGTGAACCTGAGCGAACGGGCCATTTCATTAGCTGCGATGGGCCAAGTTCAGATGCCGACGGAACTGGAACCAATGGCTACGGCTGTGCGCGCGATGGTGTCGAAATGCCTGGGAGGCTTGATTTACCAAAATGCTGAATTGGCGACGCAGGTTCTGGAAAGTGACGACGTAGTGGATCGGTATCGCGATCATTTATTTGAATCTTTGCTGGCCGGCATGACGCAAGATCCTTCGCTAGCGGCTCCGAACTTGCATTACGTGCTGGCTTCACGCCATCTGGAACGGATCGCGGATCACGCCACGAATATCGCCGAAGATATACTGTTCTGGATTCGAGGGCTGGAAGTGCGCCACGGACGCGCGAAACAGATGGAGATTTCGACTGAGCAGACGACGAGCTTAGAATAATTTTCTTGCAGCGCGGACGTGGCTAGTACTTTGCAATAAGTCGCTGTATATGGAAATACCAGAAGGACACAGTTAAGTCCTTTTTTATCAATAACCAGCGAGCCCGGTTTGGGAGCATTTTACCACTCATTCTTTCCGATGTAACACATCTGTAACAAACCAAGCCAAAAATGGAACGAGAGGAGAAACTTAAGACTATGAGAAAGAGCCTGTTAATCGTGTCGCTCGCGCTGGGCTTGTCCGCACTCGCTCTAGCGCAAGGTGGAACTATTCTGCTGAATGCTGCGGGGGCTACCTTTCCGTATCCAATTTATTCCAAGTGGTTTGACGTTTATCATAACGCGCATCCCAACGTTCAAATTAACTACCAATCTATCGGCTCAGGCGGTGGGATACGTCAACTGTTAGCGGGGACTGTAGATTTCGGCGCGTCTGATGGTCCCATGTCGGACGAGCAGCTTAGCCAAGCGAAGTTCAAGATCCTGCATTTCCCGACGGTGCTCGGCGCGGTGGTGCCTACATATAACCTTGCAGGTGTATCCGGAGAACTGAATTTCACGCAGAAAGCATTGGCGGGAATTTATCTCGGGACGATCACAAAGTGGAACGATCCGGAAATCGCCAAAGCAAATTCGGGCGTGAACCTTCCAAACGCGGACATCGTTGTGGTTCACCGATCGGATGGGAGCGGGACCACCTACATCTGGACGGATTTCCTGGGGAAAGTAAGCGAGGAATGGAAGAAAAAAGTCGGCAATGCCGCGACGTCGGTCAATTGGCCGGTGGGGTTAGGGGGCAAGGGCAACGAAGGCGTGACCGGATTGGTGAAGCAAACTCCGAACGCGATTGGATACATCGAATTGATTTACGCAGTGCAGAACAATATTCCTTACGGAAAGGTTCAGAACGCGGCGGGCAATTTCGTGAAGGCGGACTTGGCGGGGGTGACCGCTGCGGCGACCGCGGATGCAAAAAATATTCCCGCAGACTTCCGCGTTTCGATCACCAACCCTCCGGGCCCGAAGGTTTACCCCATTTCGAGTTTCACCTGGCTGCTGATTCCTGAACAAATTCAAGATGTCGGGAAGCGTGAGGCGATCAAGGATTTTCTGAAATGGATGCTTACAGAAGGTCAAAAATACAATGAGGGTTTGAGTTACTCGCAACTTCCGAAAGACGTAATCGCGAGGGAGACCCAGGCGATTTCGCTGATTAAGTAATGTCTGCTACGGCCACTACCATCGTGAACGAGGTCCCGCCACAAGCGGGGCCTCGTGCATTTCTTCGCCGACTGCGCGGCGGGGACGAAATTGCGCACCTGATTACGCTTATTTTTGCCGCAGGAATCATCCTGCTCACCTCGATGCTGGTGTACGAGCTGTGGGTGAATTCGCATCTTTCACGGGCGAAATTTGGCTGGATGTTTTTCTTTACAAAAGTATGGGACCCGAACTTCGACAATTTCGGAGCCGCGCCTTTTATATATGGAACGTTAGTCACATCGGCCGTAGCGTTGGCGATAGCGGTGCCGCTCGGTTTGGCCAGCGCGATTTTTCTTTCGGAGCTTGCGCCGCGAAAAGTAAGCGACGTCATTTCATTTTTGATCGATCTGCTGGCAGCCGTGCCCAGCGTGATTTACGGGCTGCTCGGAATTTTTATCGTTGTGCCGGTGATGCGCACGACCATTGGCCCGGCGCTGATTAACACAGTCGGCAACGTTCCTTACATTGGCGCGCTGTTTCGTGGACCTAATTACGGAGTCGGCTTTCTCACCGCCGGAATTGTTCTGGCGATTATGGTGGTGCCGTTCATTATTTCCGTTTCGCGGGAAGTTTTGCTGACGGTGCCGCGAGAACAGCGCGAAGCGGCCATGGCGTTGGGCGCGACGCGCTGGGAATCCACCTGGAAAGTTGTGGTGCCTTGGGCTCGCACGGGCATCATGGGCTCGGTGTTTCTGGCGTTGGCGCGCGCTTTGGGCGAGACGATGGCGGTGACCATGGTCATCGGCAATGCACCAACAATCGCCGCATCGCTGCTATCGCCCGGTGACACGATTGCTTCGATCATCGCCAGCCAATTCACGGAAGCGACCGGTGATTTGTATTTGAGTTCGCTGATCGAGCTGGGTTTGGTGCTTTTCTTGATTACGTTCATTTTGAATGGCCTGGCACGGATTCTGATTGTCACCACTGAACGCGGAGGAGGACGCCCTGCATGAGCGATCCGCGTATCATGTGGCGAAGGGCATTGAATTACGTAATGTTAACGTTGACGGGAATCGCTGCGCTCGGTGTGGTATCCGTTTTATTCTTTATTCTGGGATATCTGATCTGGAATGGCGGCAAATCGTTAAATTGGAATTTTTTTACGCAGCTTCCCAAGCCTGTTGGTGAAACGGGCGGTGGAATGGCTAACGCAATTGTGGGCAGCTTGAAGTTGCTGATGCTCGCTGCGCTGATGGGTTTGCCGGTAGGATTGCTCGCAGGCGTTTATCTGGCGGAATTTGGCGGCAAGACATTTTCGTTTGTCGTTCGCTACACCACGGATTTGCTGAATGGCGTGCCGTCGATCGTGATCGGAATTTTTGCTTACTCACTGGTGGTGCTGCCGGTGAAACACTTTTCGGCGCTGGCAGGCGGCGTGGCATTAGGAATGATGGTGATACCGATAACGGTTCGCAGCACGGAGGAGTTTTTGAAAGCGGTGCCTGGCAGCCTGCGCGAGGGCGCGATGGCGCTGGGAGCTAGCAAGTGGAAAACGATCGTTACGGTGGTGCTCCCTGCCGCAAAAGCGGGCATATTAACCGGGATGCTGCTGGCACTTGCCCGCGTGGCCGGCGAAACTGCTCCGTTGCTCTTTACGGCGTTCGGTAACCGCTTCGGGAGCCCGGGATTCGGGCAGCCGACGGCTTCGCTTCCGGTAATGATATATACGTACGCGATTGCGCCATACGATGATTGGCACCGTCAGGCGTGGGCCGCAGGGTTGGTCCTTCTGGGTTTGGTGTTGGTAGCAAATTTGGGTGCGCGTCTTTTGTTGAACCGTGGTGGCGCGGTCAGGAGTGTCTGATATGTGGTCTGTATCTGAAGGCAGCCATGCCACAGCTGCGAAACTTGCGCCGAAAGTGCCGATGAACGAGACTCGCTCGATGGCTTCGGAAAAGGAGACGCCGGTGCGCTTTCAGATCTCCGACCTGAATTTTTTCTACGGCCCAAAACAGGCCATTTTCGGGCTAAACCTGAGTATCCCAGTTAACAGAGTGACTGCGTTAATCGGGCCTTCGGGATGTGGAAAATCGACGTTCTTGCGTACGTTGAATCGCATGAATGAAATTATCCGCAACACGCGCGTGGAAGGAAATATATCGTTGGATGGGCAGGAAATTCACGGTATGGATGTGGTCAATTTAAGGCGCCGCGTGGGAATGGTATTCCAACGGCCCAATCCTTTTCCGAAATCCATTTACGAAAATGTGGCTTACGGTCTTCGAATCAATGGTTATAAAGGACGGCTTGACGATCTAGTGGAGAGCAGCCTACACCGTGCGGCACTCTGGGAAGAAGTTAAGGACTATCTGCATAAGTCGGCATTCGCGCTCTCGGGCGGACAGCAGCAGCGATTGTGCATTGCGCGCGCATTGGCTGTGAACCCTGAAGTGCTTTTGCTCGACGAGCCATGCTCGGCTCTCGATCCGGTAACCACGGCGAAGATTGAAGAATTGATGTTCCACCTCAAAGATAGCTGTACCATGGCGATCGTCACGCACAATATGCAACAAGCAGCGCGCGCCAGCGATTTCACGGCGTTCATGCTCGATGGCAAATTGATCGAGCACAGCGAAACATCAAAATTATTCACAACGCCGAAGGATCCTCGCACAGAGGCCTACATTACCGGCCGCTTTGGATGAGCTGAGTTCGTCGAGATGTATTGGCTGGGAATTTTGGCACTAGCAGTCGGAAGGGACTGAAGAAAATGGAAAGACATTTTGAACGGGATCTCGAAGAACTGAAACAGCGACTGCTGTGGATGGGAAGCCTTGCCGAGCGAGCGGTCCATCAGGCTATTCATGCCGTGCTGGACGCCGAAGAAAATCTCGCCGAGACGGTGCTGACCGAGGAAGACGCCATCAACGAGATTCAGATTGAGATCGATGAGCGCGTACAGCGGCTCTTGGCTTTACAGCAGCCCATGGCGGCCGATCTTCGTTTTTTGCTGGCGGTATCGCGGATCAACGGGGATCTCGAGCGCATTGGAGATCAAGCGGTGAACATCGCACAGTCAGCGATGCGTATTCTGCGGCATCCACAAGTGAAACCGTACGTGGATTTGCCGCGCATGAGTGAACTGGCCGAAGGCATGGTTCGCGACAGCTTGAACGCGCTGGTGCGCGGAGATATCGAACTTGCGCATAGTGTGTTGCAACGGGACGATCAAGTGGATCGTTTGCGCGATCAGCTTTTTCGCGAACTGCTTACTTACATGATGGAAAATTCGGCGGTAGTTTTCACCGCGTTCGAGTTGGTTCTAGTGGCGAAAAACATCGAACGTATTGGAGATCATGCCACCAACATCGCGGAAGACGTTATTTATTTCGTGGCGGGCCGCGACGTCCGGCATCCCGCGCTCGATCGCCGCTAAATCTGCAATTTCAGTCGCCTGGACTCGGGCGCACCACTCCTCACTGAAGTCCCCATTGGAAATTGTTTCAGGAGTGCGAAACCTTAAATACGGGTGAGCGCTGTAGCTTCGTCTGGCGAGATATCCAAAACCGTATCGAGCCTGACCATTTTTAAAAGCATGACCACGCGCTTATTGGGAGAAAAGTAGGTGCACTTACCGCCGGCGCGCTTTAGCGTGGTGAACGCACGGACCAAGGCACCAATTCCAGAGCTATCCAGTTCCGTAACACCTGCAAGATTTACAGCCACGTGAGTGGAGCCTGCGTCTATGAGCTGCTGAATCTGATTACGAAAGGATTCTTCGGCTTCGCCGAGTTTTAGCGGCCCGTCCAGATCGAGAATCGTGGCTTGGCCAGCCTTACGTATACCGATGTTCACATGTGCCTCACTGCGCTTTGCAAAGCTATCTGAATTATGTCCTGCAATCAAGGGGCTGGGAGAAAGTTCTATAGGAATCGCTGCGCGAAGTCGTAATCAGCCGTTTGCGCCGAATGCAGCCGGCAAAGCTTAGTTCTTCTCCAAGATTTCTTCTTGACACTTAGTTTCAACTGAATTACCTTCTGGTCCAGTTGAAAACTAGTTTCAACTAGAAAGGACCGCCAAATTTTGAAAGTTCTGCGTTTCATCTCTGCAGCGCTCTGCGATAGTTCGTGGAGACGAACTTACGCGCGACTATGTGTTGGTTTGTTCTTCTATTTATTTTTCGCAGGCCTGATCATTCCACAACGTGCGGGCGCCCAAGAAACTCCCTATTTTGTCACCTATTCTCATCACCTTGAGGAACCGGGGAATCTGGAAATTGAACTCTCGACCAACTATGCAACGCAAACCGGTGGAAACGACTTCATCGCGCCATGGGTGGAATTCGAATATGGCGTGAAGGCTTGGTGGACATCGGAATTTTACTTGGATTCACAAGGGACGTTCGGCGATAGCGCGCTTTTCACCGGCTTTCGCTGGGAGAATCGGTTTCGTCCGTTGATGCGCGAGCACTGGATCAACCCTGTGCTGTATGTCGAGTACGAGAACACAAATGGCGCGGATAAAACCATGATTGAGGTGGTTGGCTTTGACACCCAGGCGGACCACGCCATTCGCAATGCGATTGCGAGCAAAGACCATCAGCACGAACTGGAGACCAAGCTCATCCTATCGAGCGATTATAAAGGTTGGAATATTTCCGAAAATTTTATTGCAGAAAAAAACCTGGGGCACGATCCGTGGGAGTTTGGGTATGCCGCCGGGGCCAGCCGTCCGTTACGACTTGCGGCCGCGCCCGAGGTCTGTAATTTGTGTCTCGAAAATTTTCTGGTGGGCGCGGAATTTTATGGGGGCCTGGGAGCCTCGTGGAACCTCTCGATGTCCGGAACATCGCACTACGCCGCACAAATTGTGGCGTGGGAATTGCCTAATGGAGTCTCGTTTCGCGTCTCGCCAGGATTCGGCCTGAACAGCAACAGCCATACTTTTCTGCTTCGTTGGGGTGTGTCTTACGAAATTGAAGGCTTTGGCCGCAAGGTGAGGAGTTGGTTCCGATGAATCGCCAAACTCTATCCAAATTTCTACTTGTTTGCTCAATTGCATTCGGCATGGCGGTCTTGGGCTCAGAGGCAAGCCCGAATCCGAATGGGAGTCATGAACACGAAACTGACGACCGTGGAGTGTTGCAGGCGATTGCACAAGCACCGGCTAAAACTCGCGAGTGGAAGAATCCTTACGAAGATCAGCCAGATGCGGTCCTCGCTGGCAAAAAGCTTTTTATGCAGCACTGCGCCGAATGCCACGGTGCGCACGCCCGCGGCATTGGCCGCGCCCTGAATCTTCATTTGCCCTATGTGCAACGCGCAACGCCGGGAGAATTGGAATGGTTTTTGCGCAACGGAAATGTATGGGCGGGAATGCCTTCCTGGTCGGGATTGCCGGAGCAACGTCGCTGGCAGATCGTAAGCTACCTGAAATCGCTGCACTGAATTTTCCTGATACAATCGGGTTTGGAGTAGGCCTGCGACGCACGTGTCGCGCGAAAGCCTATTTGAACCAACACTGGATCCCAGGGAGCCCGCGTCGTCCTGCCCTTGTGCCGTCCGTTGGCTTCGGCCCGCTGGATAGCCTGAAAGCAGGCGCAGGGCACCCACCTATTCGTGGGGTTCAGGGCCTAGCCCGCACGGCGGAGTGGACCGCTCCTTCTAAATTCGTTCTCTAAGCGCCAATTTTATTCTTCCGACTCGCACTGAAGAATCTGGACGCCTAAGGAATCGCGAGGAAAATTGAAAATACTTTTCATCGGCGACATCGTAGGCTCGCCCGGCCGCAAGATCGTTCACGACCGGCTGGCCGATATTCTGTTGCAGAGGAAAATCGATGTTTGTATCGCTAACGGAGAAAATTCGGCGTCCGGCTTCGGCATTACACCGCGCCTAGCCGAGGAATTATTCTCTTCGGGAGTCGAAGTCATAACCGGCGGTAATCATGTGTGGGACCGGAGAGAGATTCTCGATTTTTTTCCGCACGAGCCGCGCCTGTTGCGTCCGGCGAATTTTCCGGAAGGCTCGCCAGGGAAAGGTTCTTACGTGGGACACTCCAAAGATGGAGTGGGCTACGCGGTGATGAATCTGCAAGGACGCACTTTTATGATCGCGTTGGACGATCCATTCCGCGCCGCGGAGCGCGAACTCGCGAAACTTCCGTCCGACATCAAAGTGATCATTGTGGACATGCACGCGGAGGCCACTTCTGAAAAACAAGCCATGGGGTGGTATCTCGCCGGAAAAGTTTCCGCTGTTCTGGGAACCCATACGCACGTGGCTACGGCTGATCAGCGCGTTCTGCCCGGAGGCACGGCTTACATCACAGACGTTGGTATGACTGGTCCTCACGATTCCGTAATCGGCATGGACAAACAAGGTGTCTTGCAGCGTTTCCTGGACCAAATGCCGGCGAAGTTCGCAGTGGCTGAAGGCGATATACAGATGAATACAGTTCAGATCGAAGTGGATGAAACCACCGGCCGGGCAGTTTCCATTGAACGCGCCGCTTTCCGCATCGACTAAAGCGACCAAACGGAAGAGCGGATCGAACAGGCACGAAATCATCTCAAAATATTTAAGCGTTCCGCTGGCGATGCTGTTGGCCAATGCGAAACTGCTCTTCTGAGCTCGGGAAACCTAATCGCGACTCGCGGCGTCAGTTCATTGAATACTGAATACCTAGGATTTGCCAATCTCGCGACGCGCCCAATTGTCCGTGTGTCTCGCCGTACTGGTGGCTATTGCTACTGTATGGGACCTTTTGCCTTTGTTCGCTGCAGGTCGAACTCAGACCGAGGTGCCAGATATTGGCGCTCGCGGTCGTTTGTTTCCCGAGCTAGGACCGGGGCTGCGTGCTATCAAGCGGAATTCAAGCGGTCGGTATTTCATCTTGGCGTCCCCTGCCAACTCGGTTTCAGTGTATGGCGCCGCCGACGGCAAACGTATCGGCGAAATCCCTGCCGCAAATTCCCAGGCCGTTAAGATTGTTTTCGCAGAAGATATAGACGTTGACGCCGCCAACCGCCTTTTCATCGCAGACCGCGGCGCAAACGGCGTGAAAATCTTCAAGTCTGACGGTTCGCTGGATACTTCCGTCGCGGTCCTTGCTCCCACTTCGGTGACAGCCTTGCCGGGAAATGAATTTGCGGTTACTTCGCTCCGCTCCGACCGTCTGGTGACAATTTACAGCGAACAGGGAAAACTGATCCGAAGTTTCGGTGATCCTCGCGATCTTCCTTCGAGCGCCGACTCAAAGCGCTACATCAACCACGGCCGGCTTTCCGGAGACTCTTCGGGTTTTATCTATTTTGCGTTTACGTTTGTTCCGGACGCCACGATTAGAAAGTACGATCGCTTTGGTTACTCGGCCTACGAAATTTCTCTTCCTCATCCGGACCAGCAGACGGCCTCCGCCTCTCAAACTCCAGGGGTCGATATTTTAGCGCTCGCTCGACGCAATCAAGGCGTCGCGGTAAAACCTGTCATCAACGCATTCGGCGTGGATCCTGTCTCACAGGATGTGTGGATGGCGACGGGAGATCTGTTGTCGCACTTCGATAAAAGCGGTGCTTTCGCGGCGTCGTACCGCACCGCTACCGCGAATGGCACGCGGCTTGAGCCCAGCGCAATTCTGATCGAGCCCGATCGAATTCTTCTTGCAGCAGACCCTCTTGGCGTCTATGAGTTCCCGCGGCCAGACAAACAGAACTCTGATTCAACCGGCCGGCGCTGAGAAGTCTGTGCGTGGCAGCCGCGTTGAGTTGAGAAGAAAAAAAAACCGCTTCGAAATTTTCCCTGGAATCAACTAAAAAATCGCCTGTGGAAAACCTGTGAATGATTTGTGAAATCTGCGTGAATGGTTCGTTCAATTTTCTCTTGCTACCTGCGTT
>JABDEK010000102.1:0-1347 GCA_013287135.1 Acidobacteriota bacterium
GTTTTTTTCGGACTCGATGACGGACGCGAACTTCGCTACACGGATATTCGCCGGTTCGGGCGGATGGGAATGCTCGCGAGCGCAGCGCACGAAAGCGTGCTGGGCAAGTTGGGGCTAGACCCGCTGGAAGCGACGGAGGAGGGATTTCGCACGAGAATTCGTTCTCGGCGCGCGCACATCAAAGCGTTGCTACTGGATCAGAGTGTGTTGCGAGGCATGGGCAATATCTATACGGACGAGAGTTTGTGGCGCGCGCGCATTCATCCTCGGCGGCTCGGCGCAAATTTGAGCGATGGCGAAGTGCACAGACTTCACAGCGTGGTGCGGCGCGTGTTGAACGAAGCGATTCGGCTGGGCGGTTCGTCGATTTCGGATTATGTGGATGCGGAAGGGCAACCTGGAGAATTTCAGATCCGACATCGCGCGTATGGGCGCGAAGGAAAGAAATGTTCGCGCTGCGGCAAGAAGATTCGGCGGATTACTGTGGCGGGGCGCAGTAGTTACTTTTGTCCATTCTGCCAACGCGCTCCGAGAGAGCTTCGGCGGCCCAGAGTGCCGCGTGGAAGGCCGCGGCGCTACCTTTAAATCTTCGAAGAGCTGCCTCTGAGCAAAAGTGGTGAACAAACGCCGTTAATCCTTGGGTGGCACAAAGAAATAAACTAAGGCGGCTCCGACTAAGGTAAAAATTCCGGCGTAGAGAAATCCTGCGTTCGGACTGACGCTCGACCATAGAACGCCCACGGCTATGCTCGAGACCAGATCACCAATACCGTTTACGGTAGCGAGTACGCCAAAGCCCGAGCCGCGCACTTGCTGCGGAAGCAATTCGGCGGCCATCGATTTTTCGAGCGATGCTTGCATCGCGCCGTGAATGCCCGCAAGACCGAACAAAACAACGAGGACGGGAATTGTGGGACTGGCAAAAATAAAACCGGCGCAGGCGGCTGTCCCGGTGAGATAGCCGAGTGCCAGCAGATTGCGTTTGCCGGTACGGTCGCCGAGCGCGCCGGCGGGATAAGACGCAGCCGCGTTGACCATGTTATAGAAGGTGTAAAGAGCGACGGCCATGGTTGCGGCGCGCCCGGCGCCGAAACGCGGAGCAAGAATCTGGCTGGCGCGGAGGATTAGAAGCGTGGGCGCGAAATCTCCGATACCGTGCGCAAAAACTCCGGCGAGAAAACGCCAGTAGGGTTTTGGCATTTGTCCGAAGCTGGAAGCTAAACTGGGAGCGCGATGTGCCTCCGCTCTGATCGGCTTGATCGGCGCGCGCGGCGTTCTGAAATTAACTGTAATTCCCGGCGTGGCCGCGGCCGTTGCGTTTACTTTGTTGGCGCCCGCGGCAAAAGG
>JABDEK010000102.1:1357-12475 GCA_013287135.1 Acidobacteriota bacterium
CGCAACGGCCGCGGCCACGCCGGGAATTACAGTTAATTTCAGAACGCCGCGCGCGCCGATCAAGCCGATCAGAGCGGTGGCGCAAAGTGGTCCCAGCACGGCGCCGAGAGTATCCATGGCGCGTTCGAATCCGAATGCGCGGCCTTGCTGCTCGGGAGCCACGGCGTCGGAAAGAAGTGTGTCGCGCGAAGGGCCGCGACTGCCGCGACCCATCCATCCGAGCGCGCGCATCACCAGAATCGCCGGCCAGGATTGCGCGAACGCGTAAGCGAAGGTAGAAAGGCCAGTGGCCAAGTAACCGACAATGCCAGTGGGCTTGCGCCATTTGGGACGATCAGCAATCCAGCCGCCGGCCAACTTTGCAAAACTCGAAAGGCCGTCTGAAACGCCTTCGATAACGCCGAGTGCAAAAGCGGGCGCCCCCAGGCTCGCGAGAAAAGCCGGAAGAATCGACGTTGCCGCTTCGTGCCCCAAGTCGGAAAACAGACTGGCCAAGCCGACGCCCAGCACTCCACGCGTGAGCCAACGCTTTGGCGATGAAGATTGATCCACGCTAGAACGTTCGCTCATGTTTGCGAAAAAGATCAGCGGGCGGCTCTATTGCGGAGTGTTGTAGATGTCGAACTGTCGATTAGGGGCGCCGTCAAACTTACTATTCTTGCGGCCCAATTTGAGCGCTTTTCTGCATCGAGCCAGATTATTGGTGCGGACAAATTGTTGAAAGGCGGCGAGGAGAGAAGCTCGTTCAGCAAATTGTGGATGCGCAATTGAAATGCGCGGTCTTCGGAGCGAAAGCCGTCGCGCGGGATTTCTTCCTGGAGAGTTGGAACGCCGACAAGAAGAGAGTAGCTGGTCATCCACCATGCCAGCCAAGTTTCCAGCTGGGGCTGGCGGGCGAATTTGTTGACGAGGTAGCAATAGTTGTCAAGAACGGAGCGATCGGTAATCACAATGGGCGCGCGAAGTGATGCTTCCAGCTCGGCTGCGATTTGTTGGTGCAAAATCCAAAGCTGGCCGGCGAGAGTCGTTTCCGCATTCACGGGGAAGGGAGATTGGCGCGCGACTTCGGTGACAAGCTCAACGTTATGGTGCGCTTTCTTTAGCAGTGAGCACACTTCGTACACGAGAGTCGTCTTGCCCACACCGTGTGTGCCAATCAGTGCGACTTTCAAATCGCGGCCTCCATCTGGGTCATTTTGTTCTAGCATACTTGCAAAGTTATGAAAACCGGGCTTGCAACGTTCCATAAAGCATGCACGTCTACTAGTCGACGAACTGACTGCAGATTTGTTTGGAGGGAACTGAAATGAAGCTTCGGCGTATCTCTACTCTTGGTTTATTTGTGATGTTCGGGGTTGTGCTAACTTTAAGCGCAGTTTATGGGCAACGGGGCACAGACACTGCGAAAGACCCCGTAGCCGAAGCAGACGAAAAAATTATCGCCGAGATTCACGACCATAACGAGATCATGACCAACCTGGAATATCTTTCCGATATGATTGGCGCGCGCTTGACCGGTACAGAAAATCTGAAGAAGGCGAATGATTGGACGCGCCAAAAATTCGCAGACTATGGCGTAACAAATCCGCAGCTGGAGCCTTGGACTGTAGCGCACACCTGGACGCGAGTAAGCGCGACAGCACAAATCGTCAGCCCTGCAGTTCACACGCTAACGATCGCATCGTATGCCTGGGCGCCTTCCACAAATGGCATGGTACGTGGCCGTGTGGTTTACGTGAAGGCGCGCACTATGGATGACCTCACGCAATACAAAGGCAAATTGAAGGATGCGATCGTGATTTCCGCGGAGCCGAATCTGCTGCCTGCTCCGGACCAGCCCGCGCCGAATCCGGTGGATGTGCCGTACGGAGATTCATTTTTGCTGCTTGCGCCACGACCTCCGAGCGCCGAACCCGTATACGGGCCGGATTTCCGCAAATTTCTTCAAGCACGGACTGCGTTTTTCAAGAATGAGGGTGTGTTGGCGACGCTTACGGATTCTGGTAAACCCGACGGCCTGCTGAATATGACGGGAATGGGCGGACGTAACTATGATATCGCTGGGATTCCTGCCGCATTTGTGTCTTCGGAAAGTTATGGAATGATTTGGCGCTTATTACAACGTGGAGCTGTGGACGTGGAATTGAATATTACAAATTCAATTGGAGACAAACCCACGGAGGTTTACAACACGGTAGCTGAAATTCGCGGAAGCGAGAAGCCGGACGAAATCGTGATACTCGGCGCGCATCTGGATTCGTGGGATCTCGGCGAAGGTACAACGGACAACGGGACCGGATCGATGATAGTGCTGGAAGCCGCGCGTGCACTTCAGAAGGTCGGCTTGCAGCCAAAACGAACTATCCACTTCGTGCTTTTTTCCGGCGAAGAGCAAGGTTTGGTTGGTTCGCGGGCCTATGTTGCCGCGCACAAAGACGAATTGCCAAAAATATCGGCTGCGCTAATCCACGATACCGGCACGGGACGGGTGGTGAGCATCAGCCTGATGCGAAATTATCAGGACCGCGAGATGATGGACAAAGTTGTGGCGCCGCTGCATTCGCTCGGCTTGGTGGAATTGACTCAGCGGTGGATGGCCGGAAGCGATCACAGTTCTTTTGAAGAAGCTGGTGTTCCCGGATTTTTCTGCTTACAGGAGCCTGCGCAATATTTCCAAACGCATCACACGCAGGCGGACACTTTCAATCAAGCGCACGAAGCGGATCTGGTGGAGGGAGCGCAAGTGATGGCTGCGTGGGCTTACAATGTTGCGCAGTTGCGTGATCTTCTGCCACGAAAGCCGGTGGCTGCTTCCGGCACAATTGCAGGAAATTAGAATTTTATTTTCGCGGGCCTTGACGAGAGAGAATCTATGCGAGCGGTGCTGCAACGGGTGACACACGCGCGCGTGCTGGTGAATGGAAACGTGTGCGGCGAGATCGGGCCTGGGCTGGTCGTGCTCATCGCGGTGTGGCGCGACGATGTGGCCGCGACTGCTGCGTCGATGGCTGAAAAAATCTTGAACCTGCGAATTTTTGGCGACGAGCAGGGGAAAATGAATCGGTCGGTGCTTGATATCGGAGGCGCCATTCTAGCTGTGTCGCAGTTCACTTTATACGGCGATGCACGCGGGCAGCGCAGACCGAGTTTCATTCAAGCTGCGGCTCCTGAGACGGGCAAGTCTCTCTATGAGGAATTTGTTGCGGCGTTGCGCGGGCACGGCGTCCGCGTTGAGACCGGAGTATTTCAGGCGCATATGTTAGTCGAACTCACGAACGATGGGCCGGTGACGATTCTCTTGGATTCAGACAAAGTTTTTTAAGAGTGCGTCTCGGTTGTGATAAACGACGTTTTAGGCGAGAAAATTTAGAATGTTTCGCCCCGGCAGGCCGGAGTGAACTACATATAGGTCGGGTCGGGGATCAACGGGGAAGCACGTGAGTGAGATTAACCGGATTCTGGATCAAATGGATCGCGCTTATTCGGGCGAAGCGTGGCATGGTCCTGATCTCAAGCAGCTGCTAGGCGGCGTTTCGGCCGACGATGCGTCGAAGCATCCTATTCCCGGCGCGCATTCTATTTGGGAGCTGGTGAACCACATCGCGTCATGGAACATAATCGTGCATCAAAAATCAAAGGGTGAGCCTCCTCAGGTGACCACGGAAATGGACTGGCCGCCCGTTTGGGAGGCGAATGAAGTTGCTTGGAAACGTGCGCTGGAGAATCTTGCCGAGAGCAGAACGCGTCTGCGAAATTACATGAAGACTTTGCGGGACGATCAGTTGGACGAACCGATTCTGTGTGAAAATTATTCTCGTTACGTGCTGCTGCATGGTTTGGTTCAGCACGATCTCTATCATGCCGGGCAGATTGCGGTTTTGAAGAAGGCGCTTAAGTGACCGGCTCGGGCGAAGCTTCAGGTCGGAGGGCCAGGGATGCGTCTGTAGGGTTCGTCGGTGAAATTCGCGAAGCCCAGCCGCAAGATTACCCGCGTATCGCCGAACTGGCCGGCCAGCTCAGCTATCCGTCTTCAGTGAATGAAATTGCCGCGCGCCTTGAAGGTATGAAGCGCTCCATCGATCATGCTGTGTTTGTAGCGGCGCTCGACGGCAAAGTAGCCGGATGGCTCGGAGTCTATGTCTGCCGGGTGGTGGAAGCAGAGGCGCGAGCCGAAGTTAGCGGGCTGGTTGTCGACGAACGCTTTCGTTCACAACGGGTCGGTTGGCATCTTCTGGACCGCGCGGAACGCTGGGCGCGCGAAAAAGGCTGCGGCGTTATGGGACTGCGATCGAACGTAATCCGCGATCGCGCGCATGCGTTTTATGAGCGCAACGGTTATAAGCACGTTAAGACGCAGAAGGCGTTTCGCAAAGATCTCTAGCCAACACAGAATTCGACCAGCGGCAAAAACATTTGTTATATTTCGCGCCTCGGCGTGTAATTGAGAATGATGGCTTATAATCCGACAGCCCTCGCACGCTTCGTATTCTTCGCTGTATTCGCGGCTTGGGTCGCGTTCGCGGCGCTCTTTATTTTTTACAAGCAACCCTCGAAGGGAAAAAATCGAGCGCGTGATCCTATTTCGGTAGTAGGACTGGCATTGCAAATGGTCGGATACTTCTTCGTTTTTAATTTCGCCCGTACATACTACTCACTGATATTTCCGATGCCCGCAGCAGCGGCTATCGCTCTTGCTATTTTCATTGTGGCGATTGCGTTCGGTTCCGTATGGTTCTGCCTGCTGGCGATACGCGCGTTGGGCAAACAGTGGGCGTTGCTGGCTCGGGTGATGGAGGGCCACGAGCTGGTGATGCGTGGACCGTACGGAATTGTGCGCAACCCGATTTATCTTGGAATGTTCGGCATCCTGGTGGCAACTGGACTGGCAGTCAGCCGCTGGCAAGCCCTCGTAACCGGCGTCGTTTTATTCCTCACTGGTACCGAACTACGTATCCGTAGTGAAGAAAAGCTTTTGCGCCCGGCGTTTGGCGAGAAATTTGAAGAATATGCGCGGCGTGTTCCAGCTTTCTTTCCGCGAGTATTCTAGATCGCAAGAAGTTCTCACGTAATTCCGCGTACGATTTAAGGGCTGGCTGAAGCCACCCTGCGGTCCATCTCCGCAGCCGGAGGGCAAAGGCGAGCGGAAGAAATCCGGGCGCACGAGACCGCCCGGACCGGTCGTGCGCATGAAACAAATTAGACTTGGCCGATGCCACCGCCTACGCTGAGCTCGATACCCGTCACGTAGGATGAATCTGACGAAGCGAGAAAGGCCACGGCGCCCGCAACCTCTTCCGGTTTTCCGATGCGTTTCAAGGGCGCAGCCGCGATGAATCCCTGGACCGCTTGATCGACCTGTTCTTTGGGCAAACCAATGCGATCGAATATGGGCGTTTGGATCGGGCCTGGCGCGACCGCGTTCACGCGAATATTGCGTCCGGCAAGGTCCGCAGCTAGGCCACGAACGAACGAACGCATAGCGGCTTTCGTGGCTCCGTACGCGACGCCCACCGGATTACCAATGTGGCTGGCCACGCTGGTGTTGAGAATGACGGACGCGCCATCGTTCAAATGCGGAAGTGCTTTTTGAACAGTGAAGAAAGCGCCTTTCGTGTTGATGTCAAAGAGTTCGTCGTACTGGGCTTCGGTGAACCCGGCAAAAGGAGCGAAGGTGGCGACGCCTGCGTTGACCAAGAGAACATCGATTTTTCCGAATTTCGCGGCGACTGCGGAGAACAGTTTGTCAATTTCGGGAAGCTTGGAGACATCGGCCTGAACGACGAGCGCGTCCTTGCCAAGGATTTTTGTTGCTTCATCCAGGGTTTTTTGGCTGCGTCCGGAAATGGCGACGCGGGCGCCCTCTTTCTGGAGACGCTGCGCTGAGGCCAATCCGATACCACTGTTTCCGCCGGTAACAACGGCGACCTTTCCATTGAAACGACTCACGGTTCCTCCTCTGAATTGCTCTTAGACGGCCCGGGCGTTGGCGTGGGGCCATTTTGCTAGTTCGATAATTGGATGACTATCTAAATACTAGGATGCGGAAAATCTTCTGTATGGTCGTTAAACGCACGTCGCCCCAAGACGGCCTTACATGCCGCTGAAATGGGAGCTAAACCGTGAACCGACAACAAATTGAAAAAATATCGAAGGCGCTGGCGGATGAGACGCGGCTGCGGATTTTTGAGGCTATATCGTCGCAGCCAAAAATGACCTGTGGAGACATCGTGTCTCTGCGGGGGCGTGACTCCAGCAACTGTCTCGCACCATTTAAAAATTCTGCACGATGCGGGACTGCTCGAATGCCGAAAAAGGGGACAGTTCGTGCACAGTCACCCAGTGCCGGAAACGATCGCGAAGTATGCGGAGGCGCTTTCAAAGATGGCCGCGCCAAAAATGAGTGGAGGGAAGAAGTAAGAAAGTTCCAGTCGTAGAAGGCAAGGAATATTGGACGATTTTAGAAGCCGCCGCCACCACCGCCGCCGAAGCCACCGCCGGCTCCGCCTCCGCCGCCAAACCCGGAACCGCCGGAGCTGCGCGGAGAAGAAGCCATTGTCGTTCCAGCCTGAGTTGACATCATATTCAGATCGTTGACGAGCAGATAAGGCATGAAGCCGCTACCGTAAGAGCCCTGATACCAATTGGGTGGTTGCATGGCGATGCCTGAGAAGGACTGCACCCATTTTTTCTCAACATGCAGCGCCATGGCGTAGGGCAAAAATTTCTCAAAGAGATCGGGGGTCGTTTGCAATCGCTCGATTTGATCTTTTTGCGTGCGTCCGAGGAAATCTTCAAAGCCAAGAACTTTTTCAAGAGCGCGCTGCCCGGTGACCGTTCTCGCGGACATGAAATATCCAAAGACGCAAATGATCAAGCCTGACGCTATGCCGGCGATTATCCAGGTGGGTGAGGCGATACCGGTGGCGCGGGCCAAAAAGCCGTTCCCTGCCACCATTAAAAATCCGATCGCTAGTCCAGCGCCGAAGTATCCCTGGCGAACCGTGTCCGGCCGATGCAGATAATAGTTATCCGTCATGAGGGCCGCGAAAATGCTGTCGCGGATCGCCGGAAGTTGTGTGTAGAAATGATTTTGCAAGTCTGAAAGCTTCACGTCCGTGCTTGCTCCATTGTCGAATAGCGCAGCCAGCATCTGTGCCTCATGAGGCCGCGCGCTGGCCCATTCCCCCGCAGATTTTTTCAAATGAAAAATATAATCCTTGGTATGGCTAAGGCCAAGCAAATGGCTTTGGTCTTTCTGCTCGATGGTCAGGTAGCCTTTCACGGCTAGATCTACAAGCGTTGCAGTGATGTCGCGCATGGCCGCTTCATTGTCGACGAGAGTGCCGCACTCGCCGGGCGTGAGTTTGTCGGGCGGCTCATACTGGACGGCGATTGCCTGACGTTCGGGGCCGCGTCCGCGCGTCCACCATAGCCAGAACATCAGAAAGAAAACACCAATGGGAATCAGAAGCGGCGTATTGCTGCGAAGAAATTGGACAAATCTTGCAGCGCCGCTTGGTGGATGAACGAATCCCTTATCGAAGCCGATGACGACCGTAAGGCCTTCGTGAAATGACAGCGAACGCGTGGTGTGAACATCAACTGCATTATCGTGGACCTCCACAACAGCGTCTTGCGCACGCGAATTCAGAGCGCCGGTATACGCGATGGCGTGAAGGCCCGTGACTCCAGCTGGCAACGCAATATGCGCGTTGGCAGATTGTATGGGAACTTCCCAGTCGTTTCCGGTTACGTTCCAGTAAAGCTCGTCGTGATCTTCGAAGAATCGGATCGCATCCAGGACGCGATAGTGAAGAACCACGGTATGCGTTGAATCGTCCGCATTGGGAATGTAAATCTTGAATTTGGTGTAGCGGCCTTCACGGCTTTGTTCGTATTTCAACGAATGGCCGTCACTGTCAGTCACCGCGATGTGGTCGATCAACAGCGAGTAATTCAGGCCCTCTGGATTCGTGTACTCGGTCGGAATCATGCGGTAGAGCCCGTGCCAATTCTCGCCACTGAAATGCGCCTGGATCGTTTCGGTGACATCGATAGTTCCGTCTTCGCTTACGATTACTTCTTCATCGAAATGTTGAATGACAAGCTGACGCAGGGCGGAGAAGGCTGGTCGCGCAACGAGAAATACCGCGAGACAAATTGCAAGAAGCCCAATCGATTTGCGCGCGTGTTTCATTTTTGCTGAGTTCAATGCGGATTAAGTTGTCGCGCTGCCAAAGCTGACTTTCGGCACTTCGCGTTCGGCTGGCGCGCTGATCTCGAAAAATTCGCGCGGCTTGAAATTGAACATGCCCGCAATGATGTTGGAGGGAAATTGCGCAATCTTTGTGTTGAAATCGCGTACCACCGCGTTGTAATAGCGGCGCGCGTTCTGGACGCTGTCTTCAATCTGGTTCAGAGTGTTTTGAAGCTGGGTGAACGATTCCACGGCGCGCAATTGAGGATAGGCTTCGGCTAACGCGAACACCTGCCGCAGCGCGGACGTTAGAGCACCTTCAGCTTCCGCCTTCGCGGCCGGCCCTTGCGTGCTCATGGCGCGATTGCGCGCTTCCACCACACCTTGCAGCGTGCCTTGCTCGTGTGCGGCGTAACCCTTTACAGTTTCCACCAGGTTAGGAATCAAGTCGTACCGGCGCTTGAGTTGAACGTCGATATCGGACCACGCGTTATCGCACTGAACTTTGAGGCTGACCAAGCCGTTGTACATGCTGATGACGAAAATCACGGCCAGTACAACAACCGCCAAAAGTATCCAGATCACAAGCCCTCCCAAGATGGCTAGGATAAGCCGTCCCTGCGAGAAGCATACGGTGGACAGCAGCGTGTGTAAAGAGAAGCGCGTTGTGTGGGGTTTGTAGGCGAGCTTTGGACCTAGCACGAAGAATTTAAGGAGACAGATTGGATCAAGCTTGAGGCTAATAGAAAAGAGCCGACAAGACACCGGCGCTGCGAAAACCAGCAGCCGGCATCGCAGAATTTACTTAGCGGTCGATATTTCTCATATTCTCGGCGGCGTAACGGTCGCCGGCAACTTGATCCTCTGGCACGGCCGCCTCGATTTCAGCCACCTCGGCTGGGCTTAGCTTGATATCCGCTGCCGCGGCATTCTCCTCCAGATATTTTCTGCGCTTCGTTCCTGGGATCGGCACGACCTCTTCGCCCTTTGCCAGCAACCATGCTAACGCCAGCTGCGCGGGTGTCACACCCTTGCGTTCAGCGATTGCGCGTACGCGTTCGACCAACGCTTCATTCTTCTCGATATTCTCGCCCGCGAAACGCGGATAGCGCCGAAAGCGCGCGTCGGTAGGCCCCAGGTTCGTATTTTTCTTGATCGTGCCAGTAAGGAAGCCACGGCCAAGCGGGCTGTAAGCCACAAAGCCGATTCCGAGTTCACCTACGGCTGGAAGAATGTTTTTCTCCACGTGCCGCTCCCAAACAGAATATTCCGTTTGCAGCGCGGTGATCGGATGCACTTTATGCGCGCGTCGTATGGTCGCGGGGGAAGCTTCCGACAGGCCCAGATACTTCACCTTTCCAGCCTTCACCAATTCAGCCATCGCACCCACGGTTTCTTCAATCGGAGTCTGCGGGTCCACTCTGTGCTGATAGTACAGATCGATGTGATCCACGCCCAGACGCTTCAGCGAAGCATCGCACGCCGTGCGAACATATTCAGGCTTGCCGCTGATCTGCCAAAACGCCGGATCGGTCTTCGAGCGAATGTTGGCGAATTTCGTGGCGAGAAAAACTTCATCGCGTCTTCCTCGGACGGTCTTGCCGACTAATTCTTCGTTATCGCCGATGCCGTAGGTGTCTGCTGTATCGAGAAAATTAATTCCCAAATCCAGAGCGTGCAATATCGTGGCGGCCGACTCTGCGTCATTTCGCTCGCCGTAGAACTCGCTCATGCCCATGCAGCCAAGTCCCATGCGGGATACGATTGCGCCTTGCGAACCAAGCTTTACTTTTCTCATAGTCATAGTCGGTTAGATGCCCGGGTTCGTTGTAGGTTTCTTTTTTCGCTGCGACGGCGGGAGTAAATTATCGAGAATTATTTCGGTGGAATTAGCGCAGGGTCAATTCGCTTAGCTTCCTGGAATTCTTTGTCAGCCGCTTTCTGATCGTTCAGGCGCAGCAAAGCCATTCCTAAATTGTAATGCGCGTGGGCCAGATTTCCGTTCAAGCGGATCGCTTCGCGGTAGCTATCTGCTGCAGGTCCATATTGGCCTTTGTTGAAGAAAACGTTGCCGAGGTTAAAGCGCGCGTCGGCGTTATCGGGCTGCATCTCTTTTAATTTTACGAAAGACATTTCTGCAGCGGTCAATTCCCCAGCTTGCATTTGAGCGACACCAAGTCCTTGCAGCGCGAGAGTGAAATCCGGCTGAAGCTCGAGCACCTTGCGAAACAAAGGCTGTGCTTTAGCGGGTTCCTTCAAGGTTAGATAGGTATTGCCCAAATTATATAGGCCGTGCAGATCATCTGGCTTAATTGCTAAGCCTTTCTGATATGTTTCAACCGCGCCAGAAAGATTTCCCGCGTCCTGATAGGCGCGCGCCAGATTGAAAGAGGTTTCGGCCTGGTCTGGCTGTAAGGCCAAACTTTTCTCTAGCGCTGCGATCGCTTCTTGCAGCTTTCCTTGCGTGTATAGCAAATGACCAAGTTGGAAGAAGGCGTGCGCGTCATTGGGACGAGCCGCTACGATTTCGCGATACTCGGCGATGGCGTCGTCCGTGCGACCAGCGCCTTGCAGTGCGGTGGCGAAGTTCATGCGGATGTCGCTTGCTTTGGGCTCGATCTTCAGCGCTTGCTGGTAAATCTGAATCGCTTCGTCATATTTCTTTTCCGTATCGAGCGCGCTGGCGAGGTTGTTCATCGCGTCAACGTAGTGCGGTTGTAGCTTAAGCGCGGTCCGGTAGGCGGCCATGGCTTCGTCGGTTTTGCCCGCGGCAACGAGCGCCGCGCCCATTCCGTTGTAAGCCTGGGGCAAATTGGCGTGAAATGTGATGGCTAGTTGATATGCCGCAACCGACTCCGCGTATTTTCCTTCGTGATAGAGCGCAAGACCGCGATTATTTTCCGTGGTGGCCTCTTTAGGTC
>JABDEK010000103.1 GCA_013287135.1 Acidobacteriota bacterium
GGCGCAGCCAATAAATCGCGCCCTCCGAGGTGAAGTGCTGGATGATGCCGAACAAAGAAACCCCGAAGCACAAGAAGATCAGAAACCACGCTACCTTCTTAAGATCGGCGCGCTCGCGAAAAGCTTGTACCGACAGAAAGAAGATAATTAAATATGCGCCAAATCTTAGAAGTTCCAGGCGCGTGATATAGCGGTAGGGTGTCGCACCGAATAAGAGTTGCAGGATGCCGATGGCCAGGATACCCAGAATGGGCCAAATTAACGGGTTCCAATAAATCGTCACTTCCGAGTCCCTAAAGACCACGATGGCCCACAATAAGAACAATACCGCGGCGGAGATTTCGAAGAGCGACTGAGACCAAACTTCGACGGTCCCGAATGCTAGCACGCTAAATGCGAACAGAGTGCAAAGGCCGATGCGGACGATCTTCAACGCTGCGCTCCGGTCTCTTTCGCGTCGACGGGAATCATCGATAAATCCGCGATCCAAACTGTTCCGCTCAGTTTATTGTCAAATAAACGACTGGGATCGCGACGCAGAGAAACGACCAGGAAGTGCGTGTCCGGTCCCGTTACTACTTGGAGTTCCGCAGCGTTCCAAAGGTGAGTACCGGTGAGATTCTCAGTTTGCAAATCGACGACATTCGCATGATGAGGATCATGGATGGAAAAACGCATTCCGCTTTCGGTGGAAATCGATTCCGTCCGAATATATCCCCGAAAGCGATAAGTGTGGCCGGGCTCTACCGGCATATACTGAAAAGGTTCAGAGATTCCAGGGTTGTTACCGCCGCCGAAATCCAGGCGGACAGAGCGGCCATTGCCTTCCGGCATCGCGGCATCAAAGTCGATTGATATGCCAACTGGATTGTCCCAGCGCCAGCCTAGACCGCCGTTTGTAAAATCACCGGCAAAATTTCCGTTCCAGATTACGGATCCGTTTTGCGGCTCCTGATTGGGGACACCGGCTGCGATGAGCGCTTCGCGCCAAACCCGGACTGCGTCGGCGCGATCTTCTCGAATGAGTTCATCGAGAAACGGAAATGAATGTGGCAACGCGAAAGGTTTTCCCAAGGAAATCAAGCGTTGCCAAACTATAAGTCCGGCCTCCGCTTGTTGAGCAGATGCGAAAAAATCGAGAGCCTGAAAATAAGCCTCCTGATCAGCCGGGAGCACCTGATTCAACAGTGTATTTACGTCATGATTGGAGCGCCATGTACGAGATATCGCCAGAGTTAGAAGTGAGGGATCCGAACGAATGGCCGACTGAATTTCAGCATAGCCTTCGGCTAGCTGTTGTTGCCTAAGCAAAAAGTTGCCGTAATTCCAAGCGACCTGCGCGGAGAGTGGGTAGACGTCTCTCGCGTGGCTGAATGCATCGCGGGCGTGGGCTACATCTCCGACGGATTCATATGCACTGGCCAGGTTCATCCAGTAATAAGCGGAAAGCGGATTGTCCTGAATGGCTTTTTGAAAGGCTATAATAGCCTGATTGGAATCACCGGCTACAAAATCTAACTGCTGGAAGCGCCCTAGAGTGTCCCAGGCAGCGGCATTTTCGGGCTCCAACGCAGCGCCCTTCTGGATGGCACTCAGATTGTCGGAGTTAATCCGATGATCCGCGATCCAAACTCGGACAGCTTGGTAAGAAAAAAGCACCGCCACGACCAGCGCGGCGATTAACAGCGCCGGGCGCGACCCTTTTCTTTCAAGTGAGATCTCCACGAACTCGTAATCTGCACCGAGCGTCGGCTCTTCTGCAAGTCCAAATTGGCAGACGTTCAATAAAGAAAAATCTCGGAACGCGGCAAAAAAGTTACTTTATTCCGAATCGGTAGACCAAACCGACTGATATTCGATAGTTGCCTTGACTCGGTGAGCCGGAAACGAAGCGCGTCTGCTCATAATCAGCCTGAATAACACGGATGGCCCAACGCTTCCTTACGCGCCAATCCAATCCGCCGCCTCCCATCCATGATGCTCCCGCATAGGAGGTCGTAACGGGATTAAATCCGTTTTGGGTGGGAAGATGATAAAGAAAAGCCCCGCCTCCGAATAGAATCTGACCAAAAACGGTTATTTTGTGCTGATGGCCGAAGGGATATAGCTGTGGGCCCACCAGGAAGTTGTAAATACTCGTATTTCCAAAATTGCTGTTTCGATTGTAGGTACCGGAGAAATCCGCGGCAAGATTAATGAACTTCCAGATATGGCGGTCGCCATAGGCAGTCCATCCAACCATATTAATCCGTGAACCATTGGTGTTATCAAACGACCGGTAAGCGAGACCTCCTCCAACTTCATACTTCGACGCGTCCTGCGCCAAAGCCGGCAGGCAAAAAAGAGCGACCATTACGAAAAGTCCCGCGAACTTCTTCATCTGTATTGTCCTCCAGATATTTTGCCGTGATGACCTTCTATCAGCGCCTTTGATGCCGGCAGTGGGACTTTAGGTTACCGCGTGGCTAAGAGCAAATAGAAATAGTCAGTAAAGGGCGGGCATGAGATTAGCGGGGCCAGTGGACAAGCCGGTTCTAAAGAGGTGGAATCTTATTTCTCTCCTAAGCGAATCAGAATCCCGGCTCCAACCTTGAAGTTATTTTGATAAGGATTATTTGCGGTGCCTGCACTAAAGAAACCTGACCGCTCATACTCGAATTGGCCCAACCGAATAGCGAAATGCCGCGATACCGTGAGGTCTATCCCACCGCCGCCGCCCCAGGAAAATTCGGTGTCTCCTAGGTTACAGCCGCCGCACTTGCGAGCACCAATATGCGCGCCTCCCACCAGGATATTAAAATATGGGGTCAAGACATGGTGACGCAACGGATAAACCTGCGGGCCAGCCATGTAGGAATAGACGGAGAAAGCCGCTCCACCAAAAGTCTTATAGGTTCCGTCGAAGTCTGCGGTCACGCCAAGCCAATGATTGATGTTTCCGTCAGCTGATGCTTGCCAACCGTTCATGTTGAGTCTTTGCTGACTCGGATAGTTGAATGAACGATATTGATATCCCACTCCTGCCTCAAAGACCGGTGTATCTTGAGCCAAAGCTGGCAGAGCAGAAATTATAAACAAAGCAACGATTCCGAGTGCCTTCCTCATGCAACTGCCTCCTCGAATTAGGGCCCGGTCGGGCCTATGCCGACTCTTTGCGCTATCAGATTGGCACATTCGGAAGAGCATCAAAATGACGAAAAGCCGGATATGTGTTGAAGAATGCACGCACTGAGTTTTGGATGTTCGCGAAAGCGAGACTATTGAAGCATGGCGATGTCGAGTGACCGCAGTACAACATCGCAGAGCCGGCCAATCTGAGCTGGATCCTCATGAGGTATGAGTCGTTGGACTGGTACGCGTTGAAGCATACGGCCAAGGAACTCGAATTCGACAGCACGCATGTCCTTATCTAATAAATTCGTAGCGTAGGAATTTGCTACCAACGAAAGCAGACCTTCTTTCGGAACTAAAGGTTCAATCCGCGGCGCATCCGACAGGGTGGTCCTTTCACCGAGTATGAACAGGGCGCCCAATTTCAGCTGCTTATCCTCAAATTTAAGGTTATTGCCGGAAAGGGAAAGCAGGCGCTTATCCCAGTTGGCCGAAAAGCTGGGTAATTTCTTTCCGGCGCCATATACCATCGTTACCGAGTCTGCCCACAAACAAAGATACGGATAAGCTGGAAAAACGTAATGAGCCCCTTGCCGTTCCGTTATCGCCACAACGTCATCGGAAATTACTGGGTAGCCCATTTGCGCGAACATCGCTGCGGTTGTCGATTTTCCTGCTCCTTCGGACCCGACGAAAGCAATAGCGCGGTCACCTACAGAAATGGCGCTGGCGTGAAGGCACGTCACGCCCCGCAGGCGCAGAAGAAGTCCGAGAACAGGCCCCAACAGGTACGTCGCTGTGTCTTCGATGGTTAGATTGGCGGGCCATTGTGCCCAAAGCTCAGTTCCCCGGCGATCCATCCAAAATTGGGTTCCATCAAAGTACAAGAGATACAGAAATTGGCCGTCCGCAGTTTTCCAAATTCTTAGCGCTGGCTGGCCGGTCGGATCCATGTACGCGCTCGTATAGGTAAGGGTTTCCGGTTCGCATGGAATCTCTCGGGGGGGTGATTCATTCATGTGAATGTTCACCACGGGGCTGGAGCTCGGAGCTTCCGCAGGCAGGAGTTCCGGAATGGGAAGATTCGAGCGGAGGAGCAATCCGAAAACTAAATAAGTGGAACTCACTTCAGCCGGGGAAATCCGTCTTTTGGGGGGCGCGAATTCTTTCCATCGCGTATCGACTCTGGCACACTTCTGGCCACCCGGAAACCGCTGTTACATGAGCGTCTTAATTTTAGGGAAAGTCCCGCCGTCTCTGGTTTTCCTCAAACCCACAGTTTGAGTTAGTTCCTGCACGGTTCCGTAGACAGTTAATGCGGGAGCGGAATAAGGTTTTTTGATCTCCCGGATGACTTGCTTAGGCATTGCGAACCTCCGCACGCAAGTTATACCGGACTCCGCGTGCCGACTGCAACCAAAAGTTAAGACACATCGGGCGCAAATCCAGCGAAATCTGTTGGCTATCGCACTTTTCGTGGATCGGCGCCAAGGCCGACTGATTCACATATCGTTCCATATCCGAGTTCCATTGTACCTGATCTAGCCATTCTGTCGCTTTCGGATTCCGCACGCTTTCGACGAGGGGGTCATCGTATAGCGGGGTCTTGGGCCGGACTCGGCACGCCTCAGGTAGACGGCCTGCCATCGCATCGCGTAGAAGGCGCTTCTCGAAGCAAAATGGGAAGGGGGGCAAGGCCAACAGGAAATCTACAATCCGCAAATCGAGAAATGGGTAACGTACCTCAACCGCGTAATGGGTTGCACCGGGATGCCCTTGTTCAAACATACGGGCCCATTGCGGTATCGACATCGAGATATGCGCCTTTGGGCGGATTGGATGAGGACGCACCTCCGGTAACTCACTCCATTCTCTCCACCGGGAATTTAGGCCCAGTACGCGAGCGAATTCAGGGGCGAGCCACCGAGGAAATATGGGCGCGGTTGGGTCCTTTCCGAAAAGTCCCTTGAAACGCCTACGGACTCCCGGCCAAATAGAGCGGCGCTGTCCAAGATAACGCGGGACTTCACGGACCAATCGGCGAACTTCTCGTCTCCTTATAAGTTGTTTGGTGTACGGCATCATTTCAAAATGCATCAGGTTGTCGGCGCCTTCGCCGCACAATACTACCCGGCAATCGGCCGCAATCACTCTAAATTGGTCGAACATGGCTGCGAACAAAGGGTCATCGTCGGGTTCAGGGCTGGATATTTCGGGATCGCTCCAGCGCTCGAATGGTTTCAGTTCTTCCACCTGCATGAATTGAATCGGAATGTGAAGGAAATCAGCTACCTGCCGGGCAAGCAGACCTTCGCTATCGGAGGCCAGGGGTTTGTAAACATTCGTATAAGCCCGCAACTCCACCGCGCTCGAGGGACTGCTCGAGATTTCACGGGCGGTCGCAGCGATCGATCCCGAGTCCAGACCTCCGCTGAGCAGGATTCCGGCGCGGTCAACGCGCAAGCGGTCCGCAACAGCCGATTGAATGAGATTTTGAAAATGTTCCACGTATTCATCTGCATGGCGATAACGGATGGCGCCGGAGGTGGGAGCTGACCAATATCGGAAAATTCGCACGCCCTCAACGGAAACGGACAGACAATGCGCCGGCGGTAACCTTTGAATGTCTCGAAACGTTGTAGTGCTTAGGTCACAATTAAGACCAAATAATAAAAAGTCACCAATGGCGGCGTCGTTCAAGCTATCGGATATCCCGGGATGCGCGTGAACGCAATTCAACACATTGGTGAAAAGGAAGATATTTCCAATTTCAGCGTAGTAAAACGGCTTGACTCCAAAATGATCGCGAGCGCAAAAAAGGGTTTTCCGGCGAGCGTCCCAGATCGCGAACGCAAAATCCCCGCGAAGATGCCGAACACATTCTTCGCCCCAAACAGCGTATGCGTGCGAAATCAGTTCGGAATCAGTGGCGGGAGGCCGGCGATTTGAATCTGCTTTTTCTAGCTCTCGCCTTAATTCCTCGCGACAATCGATTCGTGCGTCGGCGGTGATCCAAAGCCTGCCATCCAGACCCGCGGGCATCCGCTCAAGAAACGATTCCCTGGTGGTTCGCAGCATGGTGTGGCCCAGACCGATAGAACCTTCCGAGTAGGTGTCTCGGGCGTCCGGACCTGCGTAGGAAATAGAATATGTGAGCGCTTGCAAGAGCGCACGATCTACCGGCGCCCCACTTCGATCGAACATGCCCACGATTCCGCTCAATTCGTTCCCATCCAGGTTGCCCGTTCTTCGAACGGCACGAAGTGAAGGTGGTCTTCTCCCCCGCTGTCCAAGGCTATTCCGCGAAACTCCACCCAGGCATGAGCTTCGAAACGCTGCTCGCCCTTTCGCGCGCCGATTCGTAAATCGGCAGCTATGCCGCGCCGTCGCAGGAGCCACCAAAGCACCAACGATTGTTCCAGGCAATTTGTGCTGAAAAACAGATTCCGTGCGGCGGCTTCTTCCATTCGCAAAACGTCCGCTACTGTGCTGTGGGAATTATTCACAGACGTGGCTGCGGTCTTGCGCGGCGCAGTCCACTGCAGCACGCCTTTCCAGCGCCGAAATCCAATTAGACGCAGACCCACCCAGGTCGCTATCAGTCCGGTGGCAGCTTCCAGAACGATACGCCGCTCGTGTCCTGTTAATCGCGAAAAGGTTCGCCAGTTTGCCATCGTCAGTTTCAACCCACCGCGCTGAATAAAGTCTTCCTAATTATTACTGATGTTCGATAAATATGTGAGGTAACAAAGTATCAACATGCCAGCTATCCAGCCATCACACCTCGCACTTCAATCAGGCCTTCGCTTTTCATTTTCTCTAACAAAATCAGAAGGTCCCGCTCACAGAGATTTTCGTCTACGTCGTATTCGCTTAATAAAGTGTCACGCAGCTGTAGCACGCTGCGCGGCTCTTTCAATAAGGTCCATATACGCGCCCCAATGGGATTCACGCCGTAATACTTGCTGTTTTTCAGATTTAATATCGCGGATTCGTCACCAAGCGGGCACGAAACTTGCTCGGCGCTGACGACCACTACGGAATGCACGGAGAGAGATGCGTCCATTTTTGGCGCCAAAATCCTTCAGGGCTGGGATATATTTTTCGTGCCGGCAGGCCGGGCTATTCGCGAACGTTTCGCAATCCACCCAGCCTAATGACTATGTTACTCCCCCCGGTATTCTAACCGCACTTTCTGTTACAGGGCAATGACGGAACTGGATTCGGCTCAGTCATTTCGGATATAAACCCTAGGTGCCTTCGCCTGCTATTTCCGTCACCGAACTCGAGAAATATTTTCCCCCAGCTCTGACCGGGTGGCGCGCTTTGACGCAGCCTGTGGCACGAGCAACGGAGAAAGCCCTCGCAGGAGTGTCGTTCGATGTGAAGGAAAATGAATCGATAGCGTTAATTGGATCCAACGGTGCCGGAAAATCGACCCTGCTTCGCATTCTCGCCACCTTGATCATCCCCACGCGGGGGCAGGCAACGGTGGGAGGGTTCGATGTGGAGCGGGAATCCGCAGAGGCACGGCGACTGTTTGGCTACCACACTGGCGGGGATGAAGGATTTTACGCGCGACTGAGCGCGCGAGAGAATCTGGCATTTTTTGCGGCCATGAATAATTTGAGCCGGGCGGATACGCGGCAGCGGATCGAATCCGTCGCAGAATTGCTGGGTATCCAGAACGATTTGAGCCGCCAAGTCCGGACATTTTCCACCGGGATGATGCATCGCCTGGGCTTGGCGCGAGCTTTGCTGCACCGGCCGGCTATTTTGCTGCTCGATGAGCCTACGCGGAGTCTTGACCCAATCGCCGCGTCAGCGTTCCGCCGCTTGTTGAAAGAGGATCTCGTCCGCAAAGGCGGTACGACTCTTTTGTTTGCTTCTCATACATTAAGTGAAGTTGAGGAACTTGCCGATCGGGTCGTTCTATTGGACAAAGGGCGAGTCATTGTGTTCGATTCTCCGAGGGGGCTTTGTTCCGCCACGGACACGACGACGCTCGAAGCGGCGGTGTCGAGTCTGGTTGGCCACCTCGTACCACTACAGCATCGCGCATGAACATTGAGCACACGATCCGGAAAGTAGCGGCTTTTTTCTGGCGTGATTTTGCGATTGCGCGCGGTTATCGAGGGGCGCTGTTGCTGGAGACGCTGGAAGCTCTTTTTGGCGTCGCTACGTTTTATTATTTGTCGCGATTCGTGCAAAGCCCGGAGCTGAATAGCGAACTACCGGCCGGAACAAATTATTTTGCATTTGCTTTAGTGGGTTTCGCCTTCTTTGATTACCTAAGCGTCTCGCTGAGCGCCTTCGATTCCAGTCTGGAAGAGGCGCGCCAAAACCGCACGCTGGAGGCACTGCTTGTGACGCAAACACCGCTACCAGTGATTATCGCGGGCTCTGCGGTTTATCCTTTTGTTGCCCTGGCAATAAGAACTTGTGTTTATCTTGCCTGGGCCGCGCTGCTGTTTGGGTTCAGGCCGCAGTCTGCCAATTGGCCCGGCGCAGTGGCAATTCTGTTGGTCTCGATTCTCGCGTTCGCGGGACTCGGTATTCTTTCTGCCAGCTACTCGATTCTTTTCAAGCGTGGGAATCCGGCTAAATGGCTGGTGCTCGGCGTTTCAGGTCTAGTGGGCGGGATGATGTACCCCATCTCGGTATTGCCTGGGCCTTTGCAGATGTTGGCCCGGCTGATTCCGGTGACCTATTCTTTGACAGGGATGCGCGCTGCACTTTTGGCCGGCGCGGGTTGGAGAGAACTCTTCCCTTCCATATTTGCTTTGCTTGTTTTCGCCGCAGTACTCATCCCACTATCGTTTGCCGTTTTTGCCTGGGCGCTCCGACGCACAAAAATTACTGGGACGCTCACTCATATCTAGAGGACTCGGAAAAGGTTCTACAACGAGTCCTGGCGTGCCTGCTCTTGTAGCGGCGGTTGCCTTACAGTACAGTTTTCATCTGCGCTTAATGCGCTAGACAAATGAAAGTTCCACTCCTCGATCTGAAATCCGAATACGCAGAGCTACGCGACGAAATCCTCCCAGCTCTTGACCGCGTGTGCGAAACATCCGCGTTCGTTCAAGGCGCGGAGATGGAAGCATTTGAAACTGCATTCGCGGAATATTGCGGGACCAAACACTGCGTAGCCCTCAGCAGCGGGACGGCTGCTCTTCATCTCGGCTTGCTTGCGCTCGGAGTGCAGCCGGGCGACGAAGTGATAACAACTCCCAATACATTTCTAGCCACCGTCGAGGCTATCAGCTATTGCGGCGCCCAACCGGTGCTAGTGGATATTGATCCGGCTACTGCAAATATTGATGCGAACTTGATCGAACGAGCGATCACGCGGCGTACACGGGCCATACTTCCGGTGCATTTGTACGGCCGTCCTGCGGACATGGATGCGATTCGTTCGATCGCGAGCCGACATGGGGTTCGCGTTCTAGAGGATGCAGCACAAGCACACAGCGCGCGCTATCGCGGCAAGCGAGTGGGCGGGCTCGGTGATGCGGCTGCATTCAGCTTTTATCCGACGAAAAATCTGGGAGCCTACGGCGAGGGTGGCGCGCTCACTACAGACGACGACTTGATTGCGCAATTCTCGCGGGCGGCACGCTCGCACGGCCAAACTGCGCGCTACGACCATGAGTTCGTGGGATACAACTATCGTATGCAGGGATTTCAGGGCGCCGTTTTGCGCATCAAGCTCCGCTACCTGGATGCATGGACCGAAAAACGGCAGGCCATCGCTCGCGAGTATCGACGCGCGCTAGCAAATGCCCGCCTGGACTTGCCGGTGGATGATCCCCGCGACGAATGCGTGTATCACCAATTTGTAATTTATGTGAACAGCAGATGTTCAGTAATTTCAAAGCTGGCAGATAAAGGGGTGGAAACTTCAATTCACTATCCCAAACCAGTCCATCTTCAGCCAGCTTATTCCTCACTGGGAGATCCTGTGGGTACTTATCCGCTTGCTGAGCGGGCGTGTGATCGTGTCTTGAGCCTGCCGATATTTCCGAGCATGACTGCAGAACAAGTGAGCCACGTGGTTAACGCAGTTGCTGAGGTCGTTGGAAAAAAGTAAGACTTTCCTGCCAAGAAAGCTTGCACTGAAACGAAACTTAAATCATTTCGTTGCGAGGGCCAGAAGATTCCACGTCGCGATTAGGTGGCGGCGGAGCGAAACCCGCTACTCCTGCTCCCGCGGCATTGGCAGATCTTTCGCGCAAGATTTCAGCCAGACCTTCGAAAACTTTTGAGCAGGAATCGCGCAGCGCCTGGTCGGCGGATCGCAGCATGGATTCGATCACGTTTTGTCCGTGCTCACTAAGCCGCCGCACGGAAGAAACAATCCAGGAATCGCAAGCGGTTTGTAAACGCTCCTGGTAGGTGCCAATCGCTTCGCCGCTGAGGCGGTCCAAGTCCGAGGCCCAATTTTGAAGATGCAGATCGCGCTCTGCTCGATAGCCTTCGAGCGCGGTAGCGAACTCCGTGGAGAGAGCGGAGCGGGATTCGCGAACGCTGTTCTCGACTTGCGAGGACATTTGCGCCTGTAGTTGCTCGAGTGAAGTTGCCGCGTTTGCCCCGAACTGGCTAAGAACCTGTTGTGCGGAACGCTCGAGGTCTTCGGTCCGGCCTCGAACTGTTTCGTTGGTTGTCTGCATAAACTGCTCGGCCTCGCGGCCGGCGATCCCTTGCAGAACATGTCCGAAGGAACTGGCAGCATCCTCCGCTGCTTTATCGAATTCGGTGCGGGCTCGCCCGGCAGCATCTACCGCCAGACTTTCGATTCGTTGATGAACTAGCGCGAGATGGCTGGTGGATTCGTCAGCCAGTTGTGCTCCATATTTTTTGGCGGCCTCGGCGGTTTTCTCATCGAAACCGGCGGAAGCGGTAGTGACGGTCTGCTCGACTAGCACCTGTAACCGTGCTCGCGCTTCCTGCTGAAACCATTCCGAACTGCGTCCGATGGATTCAGAAGCGGAATGTGCGGCGCGCACTCCACTCGCGTCCAGCTCTTCGTTCCATCTATTTAAAGCTTCTTTGCGAGCGGACTCGAAGTCGTTGCGCACCTCCAGCAGCGTCGCGGCCAGTTGCGCGGAAACTTCCCGTTGATTGTTTTCTGACGCCTGGCGCAAACGTTCGCGATGCAGCCGCAAGCTTTCTTCCGCCTGTACCTCGCGCGCAGCAAGCTCGCGAAGGAGTTCGGGCACGCGTTCAAAATGCGGAGCAAGTTTTGCCTCTACCTGAACGTGCGCGCGATTTACGAATTCCTGCTGGAGGGCGTCGAGTGCCGGCGTTACGCGCTGCGAGATGCCGGCAGCCAGATTGTCCGCGCGGCGATTCAATTCAGCGGACTGCGCTTCCAGGATCTTTTCCAGGCGGCGATGGATCTCGTTCAAAGTATCGTGGCTGGCTGCTTCGAGCTGCGCCGAATATTCCTTCGTGCGGCTTGCGACGGACTCGATTTCAGACAAGGACGAGCGCGCTCGCGCGACTTCGTGGTCCAGGGAAGTTTTGATTTGCGCAAGCGACTCGCGCGCTTCGGAAGCGGCCTGGGCCAAAGGTTGGCTTGCCCCGGCCATGCGTTCACGGATTTTTGATTCGGTAGCGCTCAAGATATCTTGCGAGCGCTCGGTTACCTGCTCTACCAGGCGTTGGACATTGTTATCCAATGAAGATTGCAGCAATTCATTCCACTGTTTCTCGCCTCTCGACCCGCAGTCGCTGGGGTGTTATTCTTGTTAGGACCTGAGGGATTGGATGGACCACGTGAATTCGAATCAACCGTTTTCTTTGGCGGCTGACTCTTCTTTGCGGGGTCCCGCGTCCGCAGGCCTTGCGCTCCTGGCGGTTTCCATAGCCTCGAATTGCAAACGAGCCTGGGCCAAGCGGCTGGCGGCCTCGTGAGCGGCGTCGTTCTCCGCACGCAATATTTCCATTTGATGCTGAAGGTCGTCCATCAACTTGCGTGCTTGACTAAAATTTTCCTCAAATTCGGATTTGAGGCCGGTTAGAAATTCGTCCTGCCGCTCGGCGAGTTGTTTGGAAAATTCCTCACGAGCGCCGCTCTGAGCCTGCTCGAACTCAGGCTTCCATTGCGCGAAAAACTCCTGAACAGCAGCGGCCCGC
>JABDEK010000104.1:0-11818 GCA_013287135.1 Acidobacteriota bacterium
TGCAGTTTGACACTGAGCGCCTATCGCCCCAGCGCTGTCAAACAAATTCGCTTTATCTCCGTAATAAGCTTTTTGTATTGGCCCACCACGGTATTCGGACTAAATCGGTGAGTGCCGTCCCTGCACAATCAGTTCCTCTGCAATCCTGCGGGCTTCGGGGAGTGTCGCGATCGATTTCACTGGGCAAATCGCGTTGAATCTTCGCCAGTTCTTCGTCAAACAGGCGTGTCAACACGGCGGGCGTGTGTTCCACTGTCTTGCCATCATCGCCAGAAACTTTCACTTTGTGCCGCACGCGCTGTGCGATCATCAGCCGGTAGATTCGGTCGGTAGCCAGGTCTTCCATATAGCCATCCAGCAGGCTGGCGCCTTTTCCGTTTAGCACGCCGTTGCGATAACGAATCACCGTGCGTACCGCAGCGCGCGTTCCGTCCATAGTTATCTTGCCGACACCCTTCGGGATCGGCCGCAAGTTGGGATGTACGTTCGCCAGCTTCGGCCGTTTTGAAATTTGATTCGGAAAAGGGAACTGCGCTACCGCTATCTCGTTCTGATCCGGGTGACCCGTCCAGGCCCCATCCATCAGGCAGTTGGCTTCGTTCTGCTTGTCTTGCTTCAAAACCTTCATGGCTCGTTCGTTTAATTCCGCGTCCGTGCGGCTGGGAAAAAGCGCGGTCATTCCGCCGATCGCGTGTGCCCCATGCTTGTGGCAGATTTCAGGCATCAGCGTACGGAAATTCTGGAAGAAAGCCACATCGTGCGGGATGGTATTTCGATCCGGCAGAATCCAGTCGGGATCCTCGATCATGAAATCGATCAGCGACGCCATGTAATCCCAGCGCCCGAGGTTCAAACCCAGGCAGTGCTCGCGCAGATTGAAAAGAAATTCTTCCATCTGATAGGACAGCGGATGTGCTTCCACCAGCGCCATGCACTTGATGTAGTCCCTAGGCAGTCCTTTTGATTTCGCGAGAGCTTGGAACAGGTCGCGCCACCAGAACGCTTCCTCCGCAGATTCGCTCTTGGGGATATACACCGAGAAGTTGTGCGGCAACGTTGCCGGATCGATTTGATACCAAATCATGGCTAGATCGAACAGGGAAGCGGACAGCAGCTCGTTCTTGATCACCCCGCCTTGACTGATGTGCAGCCCTCGCGGCCGAACCCAGGTGACGGTCTTCGAACGATTCACCACTACCTTCTTGCCTCGCTTCTTGTCGTCGTAACTCAGTTCATATGTATAGGCGGCGATGGTGTTTTTTATCGCCAGCATGATGTTTTCCCATTTATTGGCGGTGGAATCTTCCAGGTCGATCATCACCGCCGGAGATCCAGAGTTCAGCAGTTTCACCGTCAACTCTGCGTCGTCGGCCGGACCAGTCATCTGATTGCGCTGATCCGCACACCAGTCGGGAACCTGGATCCTCCAGTCGGAAGTCGTCGCTTCCGACGCTGGCAAATAATCCGGCGGCTTTCCGCCATGCGACTTTTCCAAAACTTCCCCGCGCTTTTCGGCTAGCTTTTGCTGTGGTGGCGTGAATTGCTTGTGCAGCGGCAACAAAAAATCAAAGAAGCCTTTCGGAAGGTCCTTCTCTGGATTCAAATCAGTGGGCGCGTAGTTCATGGGTTGCGGTGAGACGTGATTTGTAGTGCCGGGCGGGTTCACAGCTACGAGCCGGGCATCGCGTCATCATGGCAAAACGCGAATGCAGAGTCAAACACCTAAAAGTACCTAAACGCCTCATTTAGCTGGCGCCAAAGACCTAGTACGCCATCGCAAAAACCTCCTCGCTTCTTCCAGTCTTTCGATGAAATTGTTGACTACCGGGGCTGAGCGAGTCTCTACTTAGTTGCGCTTTGACTCGTGCAGCGGTTTTTGCGCCGCGAGCATTTCAATAATTGCCTTCCTGCGTTTTTCCCGGGTCTCCGGTTTCTTAGCAGTCTGTAACCGCCAGGCGATGGCGTAGCTGTTAGCTTTGTTTAATGTCGCAAAAAATATCCGCGCTTTTTTGTTCTTGGAAAGCTCCTTGAGAAAGTCCTCGGGCATAGCCATCTTGCTCGGCGCATCATAAGCCCTATCCCATCGGCCGTCCGCTTTGGCCTTTTCTACTTCTTTCAATCCCGCCGCCTTCATTTCGCCCGCCTTCACCAGTCGCTCCACAATTTCCCGATTGCGCTTGGACCAAAGACTTTTAGGCCGCCGCGGCACAAATCTGTGAAGCCAGGACTTCTCGTCGTGCTTTTTCAGCGGCCCGTCTATCCAGCCGTAACAAAGCGCGACAGCTAAGGCTTCCGTGTGCGTCACAGACGCAACCCCTGATCCCTTTTTGAAAAATCGCAGCCACACGCCTTTTGGATCGGCGTGATTCTTGGCCAGCCATCGCCTCCACTCTTTCACTGAACCAAACGCGATGATCTCGCCGTCAGTGCCAGCACTCATGAAGTCAGTTCCCGGAGCTCTACTTGGCGGCGCGGCTATTGCCGGCCAGTGGCAACACGCGCTGGACCAATTCATCTGTAAATTTCCGCTTTTCTTCGTAAAAAGGGAAGTGGCCGGAATTTTCAAACCACACAATTTCTTTCAGCGGTGCACGGATCGTTTCAAGGTACTCCGCGACCGCCGAGCCCGGGCAATAGGGATCCATCCTTCCTTCAAAAAAGAAAAGCGGCTCGCGGAACTCCGGACCGAGTTGGGTCAAATCGAATTCCATCATTTGCGGCATCATGACTTCAAGCGAAAACATTTGCCCCCGCACCCATCCGACATCATCGGCGATCGAGTATTCCGGAGCGGAGATTACCGTTTCCAAAATTCTTTTCACATTCGTAAAACTCGTCTCGCTCGGCGGCGGCCCCAGTAACTTCGATTCCCAATCTCTCACCGTCCCCATCTTATTCATGTCCGGGATCGCGGGAGGATAAGGAGCCACGCTCTCCAATTCCTTGATCGCCTGTTCGTTGTTGTGGCTGCGCGCCGTTTGCAGCACGATCGCGTACCCGGCATCCTCATTCTGCTGCATACTCACTGCCTGCCCGGTGCCCACAAATGCATAAATCATTTCCGGATGCTCGTGCGCCAGCCACAGGCCCAGCATGCTTCCCCATGAATGGCCCACCACAAATATTTTTTCTCGTTTGAATCGAGTTCGCAGATAGCTTGCCACTTCCACTGTGTCCTGCTCCATTTGCGCCAGGTTCATGGTTTGCCGCTGAACTTCCTTGTCGTTCGACTCGTAAGTTTTTCCCGCCCCGCGTTGGTCCCATTCCACCACGGTGAAATATTTCTCCCAAGGGTCCTGGAAAGTACTCCCCATGGCAATGAACGCCACTCCCGGTCCGCCATGTATGAACAGCAGAATCGGGTTATTTACGTTTTGCCCGCGCACTTCGATCCACTGCTCGATGCCGCCGATGCGCACCGCTTCCAGGCTGTCGATGCCGTTGGGCGAAGTAATGGCCCGGGATCCAGAAACTTTGTGTTGCAGGTATTTTCGATACAGCAACGCCGCCGAGAGGGTCACAACGATCAAGCACACCATCGCTATCGCGCCATACTTGAAAATCTTTTTGATCACGTTAGCTCCGCGAACCAGTTCCTCTCTAGTGATACGAGCAGGTCCGCGGTTTTGTTCGAACCGAGACTCCCGTTCCTGCCTGGAGGATTCACTCGGGGATATTCGTTTCATTTCGCTCGGACCAGCCCGCAGGGAAACGGCACGGGGACTGAATCCAACTAGCGCGTCGTGATAAAAAAATACGCGCTCATCGCGAGGCCAACTCCGATCACCAACGCTCGCACCTTCTGTGGGTCAGCTTTCTGCGCGTAGTGCGCCCCGAACCATCCGCCCACCAGCGCACCCGCGACCATTACTGCAAACTGCAGCCACAAAACTGCCCCGGCCACGATAAATGTAACCACTGCAGCGGCGTTGATCGCGGCCGCCAGCAGCGTTCTGATCGCGCCCATCGCATGAATGTCCCGCATTCCCAACGCTGCGAACATTCCCAACATCACAAATCCGATCCCCGCGCCGAAATATCCACCATAAACCGCCAGGACCAACTCAATGAAGGAACACACCGTAATCGCCCGCCACGACGCATTTTGAAGATCATCACTCACGGCGCTCTTCCCGGCGAATGACCGAATCTTATTGCCAAACGCGAAGAGCAAAGTGCCGCTCAGCAGCAGCCAGGGTACAAAATGCAGAAAGGTACGTTGCGGAGTTTTCAGCAGCAGCAGCGCCCCGGCCCAGCCTCCGGCAACGCTGGTCACCAGTAGCGGGATCAATAGACGCTTCGGTACGTCCAACCGTTTTAAGTAAGCAAGGCTGCTAGCGGCCAACCCCGGCCAAAGCGCCACGGTATTAGTAGCATTGGCCTCGACCGGCGGCACACCGGTGAACAACAGCGCGGGAAACGAGATAAAGCTTCCGCCCCCTGCCAACGCATTCAGAATTCCTGCAATCCCAGCAACGAAAAACAGAAAGAGCGCCTGGCCGATTTGGAGTTTCATCAAATATCAGATTACCAGGGTCGACGCGGACAAGCGCAACGCCCGCATTTTCCCGGCAAGTTGTGTGGGTTGGCAACGCTCGTGAATCGACAGCTATTGCACTTCCTTGGCTTTCTTTCTTACCGCCGTGAGCAGTTGTGGAGGCAATGCAGAGTATCCTTCCTGCACCGCCGATCGCTGGCCATCGGTATATATCCATTCCAGCAGGTCATTCAACGCCGCAGCGCGAGCCTTGTCACTCAGCGACGTCCGCAGGTAAATCCAGGTGAAACTTGCGATGGGAAAAGAATCGCCTCCGGATGCGTTGGCCAGCGAGGCGGAGAAGTTATTCCACCGCGGCTCTTCTACCGCATTGCACGCCGCAACGATGCTCTCCATCGAAGCTTTCACAAACTTGCCGGAGGAATTCGATACCGCCGCCTGTGAAATGCCGTTTTTCACTGCATATTGATATTCCACGTAGCCGATGGCGCCGGGAGTATTTTTCACTTTGTCTGCCATATCAGAACTGCGGTCCGCAGCTTCGCCAACGGGCCACTTCGGTGACGGACTCACTCCCACCTGCGAGCGAAACTTGGAGCTCACCTTCGATAAATAATCGCTGAAAACATAATTGGAACCCTTCCCCGCGGGCCGGTTAATTACCTGGATCGGAGTGTTGGGCAAGCTAATTTCCGGATTCAGCTTCGTAATCTGCGGCGCATTCCAGGTCCTAATATCGCCAAGATAGATTGCAGCCAACACGTCTCCTGAAAGCTTAAGCTCCTGGTGCGCGTCGGGAAGATTGTAAATGGGGACGATTCCGATGATTACCACTGGCAGTTCGATCAGGGCTCCGTCTTTCTTCTCTTTATCCGTAAGCTGCGCTTCGCCGGCGCCAAAATCGCTTGCACCTCGAGTAATCTCCTTGATGCCCTCGCTCGTGCCAATAGGAACGTATCGGAATTGAGTCTTTGCGCTGCGCTTGCCGAACTCTTGCGTCCACCGGTTATAAAGCGGCGCCGGCACACTCGACCCGCTACCGACCAGAACCAGTGCCTCCTGCGCACGCACCGAAAATTTGCAGAGTGTGAGGAAGAGAATCAACAACAGCCCGGCAATCGGAAGTGAATGCCGGCTGCAGAGCCGTTGCGCAGTTCTCCATCCCAGGAACGTTTCGGGGAACCTCATGCCTGCTCCTCCTGATCGTAGCCGAGCGTTTCGAGCAAACTTACGCTCTTGGCCACCGGCGGTCCCAAGGCAGCTTATCCCCGTAACTTACCATCCTTGGCGGATCCTGAAGGTTAGCGAAAGTAGTTGTGTTGTCAGAACAATAACGCCTCGCACCATCCCGAGATCCGCTGTTGACCGGTCCAGGGCTTGATTTTTGCCGAAAAGGGGCAGAAATCGAAACGGCTAGCGCCACCGCGACATGGCTATTCCCGTTTTGGACCGATTCTGGAGCCCTCTTGTGTTTACTATGTGTGGACTGGTACCAAAGTGGAATAGTTTTCAACACTCGCTCTGTTTCTAATCAGACGGTGGGGTAAGTCCTCAGTTTCGGTGTCTAAGGCTCAGGATTATGAAACGATACATTCTGTTTTTTTGCTAAACCTCTCGCTTTGTTCGGCTTGCGGCTTTGCCCAAGCCCCTCCCATCGTCGGCAATACCCAAAGCACTAGCGTCGACCGCACCGAAATCCTCGGACGATTGGCCTTAGCGTACTCGCCTAGTTACGAAGGCTCTCTGGTCGAGACGCGTGGTGTGTCTTTCACGCCGTCGGCAAAATTTAAGCTCGCGGTCCGGGACGGCATTCTTGTGGAACGGCTCTCTTCGGTGTAGGAAAATCCGCAAAGTCCTTGGCCGCTGTTGATCGTCGCAAAATTCAAACCCTGGTTTGGGCCCATAGGTAGGGCGACACAGTACACTACGCCAACAACTCCTCGGTTCTCTTCAAGTGACAAGAATAGCCTATGGGGTAAAGACTGTATGCGACTTTCCCAGCGCGTTAATCGCGCATTAACGCGAAATCGTTGCTGGCCGTCTAATTTCAAGCGTTATTATATTATGTGGCTGGCCTCGAGCATGCCATTCGCAGAGCGCATCAGCGTCCGGTAGCGAAGCGCGCCATTCAGTCTGATTCATCGTTCTTTGGTGTCGCGTAAACGTCGCCGAGCATGTAACGAATCCAGCTCTAAGCTCCCTGAGGCTTGATTGCCTGGTTGTCTTTAGCGTCTCTAATTCTTAACTTATATTTACACCTACAAGAAAAGGAGTTCATATGAACATCGTGGAAGACGTTGCTCCGGATCAATTGCGTAAGGATATGAAAGTGGAAGAGTACGACTTTGTGATCCTCGGCGGTGGCACGGGATCGACAATCGCTGCATGGACTTTTGCCAAACAGGGACAGCGTGTCGCAGTCGTTGATCGCAAATATATTGGCGGATCGTGCCCGAACATCGCCTGTCTGCCCAGCAAGAATATCATTCATAGCGCGAAGGTCGCATGGTCGGTTCGCAGTAGCGAAGATTTTGGCATCGCCAAAGAAGGCTTCACAGTCGATATGGCCAAGGTGCGTGGCCGCAAACGCAAGATGGTCTCAGGCTTGAACGATATGTACCTGGACATCTACAAGCAGACCGGAGCGCAGCTTATCTTCGGCTCGGGACGATTCATCGCTCCCCGGACTCTAGAGGTTACGCTTTCTGATGGAACAAGGCGTGAACTCCGCGGAACCAACGTGATCATCAGCACCGGTACGCGCGCTGCGTTACCGCCAGTTCCTGGACTTATCGACGCAAAGCCACTCACGCATGTGGAAGCACTCGAACTAGGCGAGGTCCCCAAACATCTTCTGGTGCTCGGCGGGGGTTACGTCGGATTAGAACTGGCCCAAGCCATGCGCCGGTTCGGGAGCAAGGTGTCGTTGATCGAACACAACAGACACCTGGTTGATCGCGAAGACGAAGATGTGACGGAAGCTCTTCGCTGTCTGTTTCAGGACGAAGGCGTCGACATTCTTCTAAATGCACAGATCAGGCGGATATCGGGAAAATCCGGTGAATCCGTAAAAGTCCTTCTCGAGCAGAACGGAGTGGAGAGAGCGATCGAAGGCAGTCATCTGCTGGTTACGGGAGGACGCACTCCGAACACAGAGGGAATCGGGCTGGAGTTGGCTGGTGTTGAGGTGACAGATCGCGGATACATCAAGGTGAATGAGCGGCTACAGACGACGGCGCCCGGCGTTTGGGCCATTGGCGAGGTAGCAGGCAGCCCGCAGTTCACGCACATTAGCATTGACGATTTCCGGGTGGTCCATAGCAACCTTACTGGCGGTAACCGCGTGACGACTGGCCGGCAAGTTCCGTTCTGTCTTTTCACGGATCCTGAACTCGCCCGCGTCGGCCTAAGTGAGAAGGAAGCTAAAGCGCGAGGCATTCCATATCGCTTGTTCAAAATCCCAATGGAACAAGTGCTGCGCGCGCGCACACTTTCTGAAACACGAGGATTTCTAAAGGCGCTGGTTGAAATCAACGGCGAGCACATCTTGGGCTTCACTGCCTTCGCCGTCGAGGGAGGCGAGATCATGTCTTCCGTTCAGGTTGCTATGATCGCAGGGCTCCCTTATACCGCGTTTCGCGATGCTATCCTCACTCACCCAACTCTTGCGGAGGGTCTTGGCGCGTTGTTCTCGTCCGAACCTACGACGCGAAATCAGCGAGTGCGAACGGCCACTCAATAAGAGAGATCGATAAACTTACGCTTCCCGGAGCGAGAAACAAAAAACGAAATTAACTTATGTCGAATGAATCTTGGTCGCACAACGAAATCGAAGCTCTAGCTCGAGAACTCCTGTCCGCGTACCAGACTGGTCAAATGGTGGCCGTCCCTCCATCCGCGCGCCCCGGTTTCGATCTCAACGCCGCATACGGGGTCGAAACAACTCTCAAGCAGTTCCGCGAAGCCGATGGACATAAAGCGGTCGGTCGCAAGGTTGGCTACGCAAATAAGGCCATGTGGCGCGTTTTCAAACTTGAAACCCTGGTTTGGGCCCATATGTATGACGACACCGTCCATTACGCCGACAACAATTTCGCTACGCTGTCTATCGCGCATCCGCGTTCCCTGAAGATTGAACCCGAGATTGTTTTCGGTTTGAAACAGCCAGTCACGGGAGAGCCCTCGGACGCCGGTTCGGCGCTCGCATCCGTCGACTGGCTGGCCTTAGGCTTCGAAATCATTGACTGCCCTTTCCCAGATTGGAAATTTCAGCCCAGTGACTTCGTGACCTCCTTCGGACTTCACGCCGCTCTAGTAGTTGGCCAGAAAATCCCGGTGCAGCCCAACAATTCGGCCAACTTACTTGAGCAACTTAGCGCCTTCAAATTGCGCATCTCCAAGGGTGGAGAACCCGCCGTCGAGAGCCTAGCTAAGAATTCCGTAAGGGGTGCTGAATTTGTAGAGGAGGGATCCGGCAAAAATTCCTTGAAAAGTCCCGCGTTGTGTCTGGCCGAACTCGGCGCCGCCACAGTCCGCCGCTTCCCAACCAATCCCTTAAGCGCCGGAGAAATCGTCAGCTCCGGCACCCTCACAGCCGGCCACCTAACCATCGCCGGCGACCTGTGGACAGCCGAAGTCGACGGAATCCCGCTCCCACTCCTATCTCTCCGCCTGACCTAGCTAACACAGAATCAGCTGCCCGAACTAGCCGCCGCTCGCCGATTTCCCGCGCGCCCTTGACTTTGCGTCCGTGCACCTGTCGACGCTCAGGATGACGCCGCAGACTTCGCCTGGGGTTGCACCTTCTCCAGTAGTTGCGCGAATTTTTGCTCGCGGTCTTTCTGGTCCAGTCCCTGATAGATCTCCGCGATCTGCGTTGCATTCATCGAACAGAACTTCGGCCCGCACATCGAACAGAATTTCGCTTCTTTGTAAAAATCATCCGGCAACGTCTCATCGTGCATGGCCCGGGCGGTTTCGGGGTCCAGGGAAAGTTCGAACTGTTTGTTCCAATCGAAAAGGAAACGAGCATAGCTGAGTGCGTCGTCGCGGTCGCGTGCGCCCGGGCGATGACGCGCAACATCCGCTGCGTGGGCTGCGATTTTGTAAGCGATCACACCTTGGCGAACGTCGTCTGCGTTGGGCAAACCCAAGTGTTCTTTTGGCGTGACGTAGCAAAGCATGGATGCGCCGTGCCAGCCGATCATGGCTGCGCCGATGGCGCTGGTGATGTGGTCGTAGCCCGGCGCGATGTCGGTGACCAGCGGGCCCAGCGTGTAAAACGGAGCTTCGTAACACAGCTCGTTTTCTTTTTTTACCTGCAACTCAATCTGGTCCAGAGGAATGTGGCCGGGACCTTCAATCATTACCTGCACGTCGTATTCCCAGGCTTTTTGGGTCAGCTCGCCGAGGACGCGCAGCTCCGCAAACTGCGCTTCATCGCTGGCGTCAGCCAGGCAGCCCGGACGCAGGCCGTCGCCCAGTGAAAAACTGACGTCGTGCTTTTGAAAGATTTTGCAGATGGCCTCGAAATTCTCGTACAGGAAATTCTGCTTCTTGTGAAAACTCATCCACTGCGCCAGAAGCGCGCCACCACGGCTGACGATACCGGTGATGCGATTGCGCACCAGCGGCAGGAATTCGCGCAACACTCCTGCGTGGATGGTCATGTAGTCCACGCCTTGCTCCGCCTGCTCTTCGATCACTTCCAGCATCCCGTTTAAATTCAAATCTTCGGCGCGGCGAACGCGTGAAAGCGCTTCGTAAATCGGCACAGTGCCGATAGGCACAGGCGAGGCGTCAATGATCGCTTTGCGGATCATGGGAATGTCGCCGCCGGTGGAGAGGTCCATCACTGTGTCGGAACCATAGTGCACGGCGCGATGCAGCTTTTCGAGTTCTTCGCTGACGTTGGAAGTGGTCGCCGAATTTCCGATGTTGGCATTGATTTTGCAGAAAAATGCGACACCGATGCCCATGGGCTCGAGATTGCGGTGATGGATGTTGGCGGGAATGATGGCCCGGCCGCGCGCGACTTCGCTACGCACCAGCTCGGGAGCAAGCTTTTCGCGTTTAGCGACGTACTCCATCTCCTCGGTGACAACGCCTTTACGCGCAAAGTACATTTGCGAGAAATTCCTTCCGCCGCCGTTCATCGCCGCTGCACGCTTTTCGATCCAAGCATCCCGCATAGCCATAAAGACCTCACGCCCAACCAAAATTTTCAAGTCGCTCAGCGGCGCGCATTATGGCATCGCGCCGCGAAGCCAACAACACGTACCGCAATAGGCTTTCTCAATTTGATAAAACCGCCGCTCCGTGTGGTCCTACGCAACAGTGATGAAGCTCAAAAGAGATAAATGTCACAATACGCTTGACACGCCCCAAGCCCTATGCTAAGACCTGCCTGCTTTTTGTAAACAGACTGGTTCGATTAGCGGACCAGTATACCAAGTTCGATACGAACCGAGACAATTCAAGTTAAGCAACGCAGGCGAACGGGACGATCTGCGGGGGAAGCGGGTTGTCGAGTGGTCATTTACCTATAGCGCGCGATTGCGGAGGTATGTCGATGGATGCGTTTCCAGCTTCTTCTGTTGACCCCGCGCATATTCCCAATTGTTGGATTGAATTGGCCGCCGGCATCGTCCGGAAAATGGTAGTCGCGAACTTGGAGTTCGGTTTGAAAAATCTCCGCGGAGGGGATAATTATGCGCTCGCTTAAGTGGTCGTTCTTGCTCGTGGCCTTGTTTTTTGTCCTAACTGGTCCGGTAGCGTTTGCTCAGAGCGCTAAGCCCGCTGACGACTCGACGCAGGCGAAAGCAGCGCCGAAGGCTGCAACCGAAGACGAGGTTCAGCAATTGCGGCGTGAGGTCGCGGAGCTAAAAGCTCAGATTCAACGCCTCGTTGCGGCGAGTGCCCCCGCGCCAGCCGGCGGTGCACACCTCGTGCAGGCTACCTCTGTCGCGAGCCCGGATGCGAATGCTTCGACTGCGGCCCCCGCGGCGAGCAGCGTTGTTGCCCCGAATGGTGATTCCTCTTCGCCTGCTGCGGCCACCCCGGCTGACATCGACGCGCTCCAAAAAGAGATCGACGTTCTGCAGAACAAGGCAAACAGCACGCCAACGCCAACTGCCGGATTTAACGGCGAGCACTTCTTCCTGAAGAGCCCAGATGGCCAATTTACGATCATGCCGGTGGGCTATTTGAACGCGCAGTACCAGTTTAACAATGGGGACGGCGCGCCTCCGGACACATTCGCCATCAAGCGTGCCCGCTTTGGCGTGCAAGGCAACTATGGAAGTCAACTCGACTATGCAT
>JABDEK010000104.1:11895-12009 GCA_013287135.1 Acidobacteriota bacterium
CTCGATGGAAGTGGGAACTGCTGACACCAACGTTCAGTTCGCCGATCGCTCGATCAACTCTGTGTTGTACCCGGACGCCTCGGGCGGTTTCCGGGCACCTGGCGTTGACGTTCA
>JABDEK010000105.1:0-84 GCA_013287135.1 Acidobacteriota bacterium
CAACGGCTTTTAGCCGATCTTCAATTCCATCCACTCCTGTCCCGGAATTAATCATAGACTGTGCTGTTTCGAACGGATTTCCGC
>JABDEK010000105.1:94-12002 GCA_013287135.1 Acidobacteriota bacterium
ATGGACCTTCCTCGTTTGTCCGCCTTTGTCGAAGCGGGCGCTAGAAAGCTCCGCGGTTGGGTCAACGTTAGGCATGGGAAAATGAAAAAACGAGTCCTTCTCGAAACATGGGAATTGGCGGCGGGCATGATCCGGCCCATGCCCTTGATCCGCCTAAAGGTCGAAGCCGCCCGCAAGAAACCCGCGAAGTAACTTTGCAGAAATAACCGCCATCTACGGGTCCGCATACCATAGTCCTATTCTGATCCTGTCTTTTTTGCTCCACTGATCGCTATGCAATTATTACTCTTGACTTATGTTTACTATGGTTTTGGAGCGTCATGACCGGCCCACGAACCAGCGCGAAAGGTAGGAAACCGGATCAACCCTTTCGGCGCGATGGCCGAGGTTTGTTCGAAGGCGATTTGCCAGGCGCCGTTTCCGCGGAGGCAGAGGCGGGAGCAGCGGTTGTCGTCGGTAAAAGTTTTGCCGTGGAGGGTGCTGGCGCCTTGCAAGCGGTCGAGGATGACGGCGGCGTTATTGCCGAACACTTTGATTTGAAGCTCGGTCCAGGTGGCGTGATGGATTTTGTAGCTGGGCGAGAGGATCACTCCCAAAATGGCAGCGCGGTCGAGGATCCTGCCGTTTGGGGCGACGTAAACGTATTCGGGAGCCATGAGGCGATCGACGGTGGCGCTGACGTTTTCAAGCCACGCCGCATTCCAGGCTCTGCTGAGTTGCTGAATTTCTTGAACCACCCGCCGTGTCCATCCCGCCTCCTGCCAGCGTAAATATAAAACCGAATCCGCCGTGACTCAAGAGCGAGACAGCAGATCCCTTAGGACGACCCGCAAACGGCGCGGATTTCGGGATGACAACGTTAAATCAAAGCGAAAGCAAAGGCAGGATACCGGGCTTCAGCCCGGCCCTACGAGGAGCCGACAAATTCAACGCAGTTGTTCGGTCTTGTCTACGGCGCGTCCCATGAGCGGACAGCGGCGCGCGGCTCGACAAATCTCGCGGAGGTTAACTTCTGCGGTGGCAATCGGGTGGACGGCACGGTGTTGGGCTGGAGACATGCTATAAATCCTCTAACATGTTCCTGGAGGCGCGGATGACCTCATTCTGGCAAGACGTTCGTTACAGCCTGCGGATGATCGCCCGGGCGCCCGGATTTGCGGCCATCGCCATACTGACGCTCGCGCTGGGCATTGGCGCGAACACCACCATCTTCAGTTGGATCAATTCTGCGCTGCTGAATCCAGCTCCCGGACTTGCCAAGCCGAACGAAATTCTGTCGCTGGTGCAGGGCGGGAAAGACGACTACCTCGGGTTTTCCTATCCCGACATTCAAGCCTTGCGCGACGGGCAAAAGAGTTTTTCGGGCATCACCGCGTGCATGTTCACGCCCATGAGCTTGACGGGCAAAGGCAAGCCGGAGCGCGTGTGGGGGATGGTCGCGTCGGCGAATTATTTCGATGTACTGGGAGTGCGGCCGATCCTGGGGCGCGGCTTTCTTCCGTCGGAGGACGAAAAAGCGGGAGGCGCGCCGGTGGCGGTGATCAGCTACCGTCTGTGGCAAACGCATTTCGGCGCGAATCCAAACGGGGTGGGCCAGCAAATCGAACTCAACCAGCACCGCTACACAATTGTGGGCGTAACGCCGCCCGCGTTTCAGGGGAGCATCACCGGGCTGCGGATGGAGGTGTGGGTCCCGGTCATGATGCAAGCGCAATTGATGCCGGGCGGCGACATGCTTCACGACCACGGCAACTTATGGTTGTTCGCCTATGGGCGGCTGACGCCGGGCGTCTCCGCGCAGCAGGCGCAAGAGGAAATGACGGTGAAGTTGAAACAGGAGGCCAGGAATTATCCGGAGGAGCACAAAGGGCACGACCGTGTGACGGTGTACCCGCTGTGGCGCAATCCGTTCAGCTTCAACATATTTTTCTCGATACTTTTGCCGACGCTGATGGCCATCGCGGGGCTGGTGCTGCTGCTGGCTTGCGCGAACGTGGCGAATCTGATGCTGGTGCGCTCGGTGGGGCGGCGGCGCGAAATCGCGATTCGAATGTCGTTGGGCGCGAGCCGCTGGCGGCTAGTGCGTCAACTGCTGGTCGAAAGCTTGATGCTGTCGCTGGCGGGAGGCGCGGTTGCGCTGCTGATTACGCTGTGGACGGCGGGAACGTTGATGAAATTTGTGCCAGCGATGGATTTCCCGATTTCGCTCGTGGTGCACGCGGACCGCACCGTGCTGCTGGCGACCGTGGTGATCTCGGTCCTTACCGGTGTGATCTTCGGAATTTTGCCTGCGCTGCGGGCTTCGGGAGTGGCGCCGGTGGCGGTGTTGAAAGAGGAGAGCGGAAGCGCGTCAGGTGGACTGCGGAAAGCGCGGCTAGCGAGCGGGTTAGTGGTGGCGCAAATTTCGCTGTCACTCGTGCTGCTGGTGTGCGCGGGGTTGTTCATTCGCAGCTTCTTGAGCGCGCAGAAAATTAATCTGGGATTCAATCCACATAATGTGCTGATCGCGTCATACGATTTGTTTACCGCGGGATATTCCGAAGAGAAAGGGACGGAATTCGATCGCGAATTGGTGGCGAAGCTGGAAGCGCTGCCGGGAGTGCAGTCGGTAGCGCTGTCGGACCGCTTGCCCGGATTGTCACCGGGATCAACGAGCGTGAGGCCGGAAGGGTACGTTTCGCAGCCTAATGAATCGATGGAGACGTCCATGGCCATCGTCACGCCGAAATATTTTCAGACCCTGCAGATTCCGTTGGTGAAGGGACGCGACTTCACGCCGCAGGACAATAAAACTTCGCAACGCGCGGTGATCGTCAGCGAAGCATTCGCGGAACGCTACTGGCCCGGGCAGGAAGCGTTGGGAAAACGCCTTAACTCGGACCTGACGCATGATTGGTTCACGGTGGTAGGCATGGCGCGCGACAGCAAAATGACCAGCTTGAGCGAAAAGCCGGCGCCATTTCTTTATTTGCCGTTTTACCAGGTTTATCGGGGCACGATGATTGTGACGGCGCGAGTGAACGGTGACCCGTTGGTGTTTGGCAAAACGGTGGAGAGAACCATTCACGAACTGAACTCCGACCTGGTGGTGTATGACCTGACTTCGCTTGAATTGAGCGAACGCGTTGCAAGCTTTCCTCAGCACATAGCGGGAACTTTTGTGGGCGCATTTGGGCTGCTCGCGCTGGTGCTCGCCGCGATTGGAATTTACGGCGTAACGGCTTACACGACTCGGCAGCGCACTCGCGAAATTGGGATACGCATGGCGCTCGGCGCGAGCAAAGAAGACGTTCTGCGGCTGGTGCTGGGTCATGGGCTGCGGTTGACGTTTATCGGAGTGGCGCTGGGGTTGGCTGTGTCGTTCGCGCTGACGCGGTATTTGAGCAGTTTGTTGCTCGGGGTGACGAGCACGGACGCGCTGACGTTTTCGACTGTGGCCATCCTGCTGTGCGCCGTGGCGCTGTTCGCGTCATTTATTCCTGCGCGACGAGCGATGTGCGTGGACCCCATGGTCGCGCTGCGCTACGAATAAACCCGCGCTGTTCGTTTGCCACAAGCGACACCCCCCGAGCATCTAACGTTGGTCATGGATCTGCGAGGATCATCGAACTCCGCGGGAACTGGCGCAGCAGTGCTCGACCGCAAAATTGGGTACCTCGTCCTGCGAGTCACTTTGGGACTTAGTATCTTCATGCACGGCCTTACGCGGCTGCCACATTTGAGTGCTTTCGCGGACGGCATGGTCAAGGAGTTCGCCAATACGGTGCTGCCCCCGGTGGTGGTGCGACCGTTCGCTATTGGCCTCGTTTTCGTGGAGGCTATCGTCGGGCTGCTCGTGCTGCTAGGACTCTTTACGCGCGCGGCTTTGATTTTGGGTTGCGCCACGATGGCCGCGCTCATCTTCGGCACCGCATTACGCTCCGATTGGAACACCGTCGCCGTCCAGCTTCTTTACTGCGCCATCTACGCGGCGCTGGTTGCCGCCCGCGAATACAACGCTTACTCCGTCGACGCCGTTTTACGGCGCTGAAGTTTTTCGTACCGGGGAATAAAACAAAACAAGAAGCCGGGCCGACGCCCGGCGCTAGGAATGCGATGCGGAGTAGATCCGAAGGCGGGAGTATTGCGAAAAAAAAGGGGGGAGCGGAGGCTCCTCCCGATTCATTCCTCAAAATTTGCGGCCGGTTTAAATATTAGCGAACCACTATCAAGGACTTGCTGGCTTCGAGCTTCTTGGCTTTCTTATCTGCCTGCGCGGCGAGGCAGAAGACTATGAGGTAATCAACCGAGCGACGAAGTATTCACCAGATGTTCAAGAAGAAAAACGGAGAGAAATTAGTGGAGGGTGGCGAGGCGGGCTTGCCACGGGGCGGCTAGGTCCGGACGATTGCCCTTTAGGGCGATGGTTATGGCTTGCGCTGCAACTTGTTTTCGGCCGTAGGGGCCGAGGTCGGCCCAGGGCTTGGAGTGGTCTACGACATAATTGTAAAGTGCTTCGGAGGTGGCCAGCGCGGTTTCGATTTTGCCTTCCCCTGCGTAGGCATTTACCAACCAAGACAGAAGGAGGTCCTTTTCGAAGAGAGCCTGCATCAGGGAGGGATCGTTATCGGGCAGGTTGGAACGATGGGCGATTACTTGATCGATGTTGGGCCACGCGACGACTAGAGTTTGTTCGGCCATGTCCCAGCGATTGGCTTGCGAGTAGGTTTCGGCAAGCTCCATATATTTGTCTGTGAGCGCGAGATCGGAAGGGCTGGACGAGGCGCGAAGGTAGTCGATCATCTGGTGAGAATTTTCTTCGGCATCGTCAAATTGCTGCATCTCACGAAAGCATTCAACGACTGCGCCGCTCGATTCTACGAGCGCGGCTTGCTTGCCCTCAGTGAGGTGCTGGGAGAATTGTTGGGCGTCCTGCAAGCGAGGCAAGGCTTGCGCGGGGACGTGGGCGCGCGACAGGACGTAGCCTTCCTGAAGGGCTGAGGTTTCCAGGGTTTTGTAAACTGTTTCGGCGTCGGCGGTGCGACCTGAGGATTCGAAATAAGTGGCGATTTGCTGGCGCGCATTTTTCAGCGCGGCATATTGATCGTCGGAGAGCTGCCCGCTGGATTGTTCCGCTTCCTGAAAACTTGCGAGAGCTTCGGGGTATTCCGCGTTCTTGAGTTGTTTTGAGCCCGTGTCATAAAGCGAACGGAACTTTTTCGCATTGGCAGCATTGAATTTTATTTCGGTGGCGTCGCGGGCTGAAGTAGGTTTCGAGACAACGTACCGGATGAGGGCCGAAAAGGCCACAAATATCAGTATCACTTCCAAAATAATCATTAAAACGCGCGTTGGACGCATGACCCGCCCCCCTAAGCCATGGTTATTTAACTTGTTAACAAAAGTATAAGCGAGCGTCCGACGCGCGCCGGCGGGATGTTAGCATCGGGTTACAAACTAGGACTGGCCAAGTCGTCTTGGGAAATGTGCGGTGTGAGCGCGGCCATTGCGCGCATTCGTGAGAGCGCGCGGAGTGCTGCGAGGGGTGGGCGCGTTCGTGAATCAAAGAGTGCTGAACTACTGCGCGGTGATTCTGGTGGCGGCCGGATGCATTTTCTACTGGTATCGCATCGTGCGGCAGCGGGTTCCTCCTTACAGCAAAATTCCCCAAGTAAAATGGACTAAATATTTCAGTCCTATGGACGGATTTTATACTTCGCCGACGGTGGGAAGGGATGGAGAGCTGTACATCGCAGGCAGCGAAATTTATTGTGTGGACCCTTCGAGTTCGTTGCGATGGGAATACCGCGTGGATCTGCACGACCAGATCGAGGGAGCGATATTTCAGGACGAAGAGCGGAACATTTATTTTGGAACGACGAACAAAGTGTATTCGCTGACGCCTACGGGGTTGAAGCGATGGGAGATTTCCTGTCCAACGCAGAAGATGGCGTCGAGCGATCAAGGCGGGACATCGAACGGGAGCACGGTGTACACCATCTGCGGCCAATCGTTTTCGGCTTTCAATAAAGAGGACGGGACGCTGCAGTGGTCGTTGCCGGCATTGGACTACAGCAACTCGCCGGTGATGCTGAAGGATGGGGAAGTGGTGTTTGTGCGCGAGCGAAGAGTTTTTGTGATCGATCGCGAAGGGAAGACTGTTTGGTCCTATCCGCACATTTCGCTTGCGGGGAATGGCGTACCAGCGAACGGGTCGACGGATACCTATATTGATACTCCGATTGCGGTGGGCGAGGACGGAACGATCTACGGCGGCTCGCAGTTATACAAATTTGTCGCGCTGGATACGCGAGGCCAGGTGAAATGGATTTACGACAATGCAAATAAGGCGGGATTTCACTCACCTCCCGTGATCGCCGCGGACGGAACAATTATCGCGGTGTCGATGCAAGACGTTGTGTATGCGTTCGCGCCGGAGGATGGCGCGGTGAAATGGACATTTCGCTTGCCGCAGACGCGTCGCGGCGTGCACTCTCCGGTGCTGGGTAGTGATGGAACGATTTACACGATGGCGGAGACGCGACTGCTTGCGCTGTCGGACAAGGGTCACATCCTTTGGGATTTGCCACTGCAGGGGACTGCGGTTGGGTCACCGGCATTGGCGCCGGACGGAACGCTGTACATTGCGATGGCGGAAGGCACGCTGTATGCGGTGCAGACCGCGAGCCACGGCCTTTTGCAAAGCGCTTGGCCGAAGTTCCAGCACGATTCGTTGAATTCAGGACGAGCGGCTGGCGGGGGCGACAGATGAAAAGTTTTGCGGCGAGACGGACGAGCTGTTGGTTAGGCGCGCTTTTGCTGATTTGCGCGACTTCGTGGCTGCAAGGATGCCGACAAGAAGCGACTCCGGAGTTGAAGTCGCAGATTGTGGGCGATTGGGAAGAGGTGCACGGCACGAAAGAAACTTTGCATTTCAAAGCGGATGGGACATTGGTTATGAAGAGCCCGAGCGAGTTCCATCAATGCGTTTATGATTTTCCGGATGAGAAGCATATCCGAATGAATTGCGCGCCAGCGGGATCGCCGGCGTATTTTCAGGTATGGAATTTGGCGTTCACCGATGACGATAAGCTGAAGATTGGAACGGTGCGTGAAACTGGCACGTATCGAAGACAAGAATAAATCTTCTACAAAGCGCCGGCGAAGGAATAAAGGTTTGAGATTTTAGCCAAGACCGGTTACGGCAATGCGCGTGGCGGAATCCCTACACGCAATGCTTCGTCTTCGACTTGGTTAAGTTGCTGCGCGATCTGCTTCTGCTGAATATCGAGCTGCTTCAAATAATCAACAGTAAAACCTCCACCGTATTTTGTTTCCGGCAGGGGCGGAAGGAGCGTGATGTTCTGCGCGGCAGCTTGCTCTACCATTTGCGATTTCACTTCGCGCACTTCGCTAAGTTCGGACTGTAACTGTTGCAGCTCTTGGGTGACGATTTTTTCCTGAACTTGGGCCGGAAACCGAGAAATGTCCTGCGCGCGGGCGGCAACTTCCTTCGCGTTGCGCAAAACTTCCGACGGAATGCCGTTGGCGCGGGCGCGATCTTCCAGCTCGGAAATTTGCGCTACGATGGCAGCGCGTGGTAGCTGAAGCTGCTGGATGAGGGCGTCGGTGCTAATTGCTGGGCACGGCGCATAAATATCCAGCCCTACATCCAATCCCGGAGCGGGCTGCGGCGGCGCGTTTGAGTGGCGAAAGTTCTGCAGACGCTGCACTTCAGCGTCGATACTGTCTAGCTGTGCGCCCAGTGAGACAGATTGTTGCGCGTACCAAACTGGATCCTTTTCGGGCGCCAGACGTTCGGCGGTTGCGACTTGTGGGATCAAGGCGAGGCGCGCCCGCGACGTCTTCATTACGGCAGTGTCTGTATCGGGCGCGATGGGGATACCTGCGGTGTCGCCAACAGTCGTGGCGCCATTGCGAGCGAGGGCTTCGACGTCATCGTTTGTGTAGATTTTTTTCTCGCGGTCGGGTTTGGGCGCTGTGGCGTTGGAGTTCGAGGAATTGTCGGTCGACATTTGTGGTACTCCGCGGGCGAGGGCGGAAGTTGTAAGGCTCGGAATTGCAAGACTGCATAGCAGTGCCGCCGAGAGGGCGGCGCCCTTGAGCGAGTGAAGGGTGACCGAGTGAGAGGGCTTGGGCGCGGTCATAAAAGTCTCCTTGTTAGGACGGAGCGAATCCTAAACACGAAATCTCGAAGTGGTAGGCCGAGAGAATTACATAACCCAAGCGTGTTGTATATCAGGTTTATACCTGAAAGCTAGTTTCGTTTTTTATTCGTAGCGCAAAGCGTTCATAGGGTCAACGGCGATGGCGCGACGCGCGGGGATGTAGCACGCGACGATGGCGACAAACAGCAAAACCAATGCGGCGGCGGTGAATGTGAGTGGGTCGTTGGCGCTGACGCCGAAAAGCAGGCTTGTTATCAGGCGCATCAGGCCCAGGGCGGCTGTCATGCCGATCACGATTCCAAGGGCGGCGAGTTTTACCGCTTGGCCTACGACCAGACGAAGAACGTTGCTGCGTTGCGCGCCGAGAGCCATGCGGATGCCGATTTCGTGCGTGCGTTGCTGCACGCTGTAAGAAATCACGCCGTAAATTCCGATGGCGGCGAGGACCAGCGCAAGTCCGCTGAAAAGGCCGAGCAGGACGAGAGTGAGATGCGGAGTGGACACGGAATTATCGATCAACTGGCGCATGGTGATGACGCTGAAAACGGGCTGGTCTCGGTCGATGGCGGCTACTGCGGAGCGAACGGACGAAATAAGGCTGGCAGGATCGACGGCGGAACGCAGGATCAAATACATATCGGTTTGAGGTTCCTGGCGGAAAGGCAAATATATTTCGAGTCGAGAGGGATTGGCCAGACCGTAGAGTTTTGTGTCACCGACAACGCCGACGATGGTGATCCAGGGATCTTTCGATCCAGGGCGACCCCAATGGAATCGTTTGCCGACTGGGTCTTCATTGGGCCAGTAGCGGCGGGCCATGGTGGTGTTGATGAGACCGACGAGCGCGGCAGTTTCAGTGTCGGCGCCGGTGAAATTGCGGCCGCGCATCAGCGGAATGTTAAGGACACTGGTGTAATCCGCGCTGATGTAATGGTAATCGGGATGCGGAAATGTTCCGATATCGGGGACGGGGATGCCTTCGATGGTGATATCGGCGCGATTGTGACTGCCTGTGAGTGGAACGGCGGTGCCAATCGCGGCGTTTTCAACTCCGGAGATGGCGCGGACCTTTTCCAGCAGTTGCTGCCAGAAATTTATTATGGCTGGGGATTTGGAATATTGAGCTGTGCGCAAATCCATTTCCATGGCGAGGACGTGGTCGGACTGGAAGCCGGGATTCACTTTCAGCAAGCGGTACATGCTTTTCATCATGAGACCCGCGCCGACCAGGAGGATTAGAGCGAGAGCAGTTTCGGCCATGGCCAGGACGCCGCGCAAGCGATGTTGGGCTGGGCTGGATGTGGCGCTTCGTCCGCCTTCTTGCAGGGTTTCCTGGACGCGCGGCTGCGCGGCCTGCCAGGCGGGAACCAGTCCGAAAGCAATCGCGACCAGCACGACCATGGCGGCGGTGAATAGCATGACGTTGCGATCGACGCCGATGTTCATGCCTTGAAGCATATCGGTCGAAATTAAATGCTTCAGGCCGATAACGCCTAAGGCTCCAACCAGAATTCCTAAAACTCCTCCGATTGCGGCGAGGAGAAAACTTTCAGTGAGCATTTGACGAACAACGCGAGTGCGGCTAGCGCCGCAGGCTTGGCGAACGGCAATCTCTTTGGACCTGGCTGCGCCGCGCACCAGAAACAAATTGGCTACATTGACGCAAGCGATCAGCAGGACGAAAACGACTGCGCCGAAAAGAACGAGGATGGCTGGACGAGTGTCGCCTACCAATTGATCGCGAAGCGTTGTGACGCTGATTCCGACTCCGGCGTTCAAGACTGGATAGGCTTTCTGCAAATTGATGGCGATGGTGTCGAGTTCTGCGCGAGCCTGCTGAAAAGTTGAGCCGGGGGCGAGCCGTCCGAGAGCTTCCATGTCGCCGCGGTCGCCGCGGTCCATCAGGTCGGCGGCCCAAATGCCGATGGGGGCGATGGCGTCGGTCTTATCGTCGAGGCGGAAGTTGGGAGGAAGAACGCCGACGATGGTGAAGCTGCGTCCGTCGAGTGTGATGGTTTTTCCGATTGCGTCGGGATTGGCGCCCAAATGGGATTGCCATAGCGCGTAACTCAACATGACGACCGGAGCTGTGCCGGGAACTTCTTCCGACGGAAGGAAATCGCGACCGAGGAACGGGCGCACGCCCAGCAATGAAAGGCAATTCGGCGACACCGCATAGCCTTCGATATTTTCAGGCTGAGCGACACCGGACAAGTTGAAGGCTCGATTATTGAGGAGGGCCATTTGCGAGATCGTTTTGCTCTGCGTTCGCCAATCGAGGAAATCGGGATAGGAGGATGAATGAACGCCGACTCGCTGGGAAGATTCCTTGATCACGATTAATTGTTGAGGGTTGGAGTAGGGCAGCGGTCGGAGGAGGACGGCGTTGACGACGGAGAAGATAGCGGTGTTGGCGCCGATGCCGAGGGCGAGGGTTAGTAGCGCGATGGCGGTGAAAGCTGGATTTTTGCGCAGCATGCGAGCGCCGTAACGCAAATCTTGAAGCAGGGAATCGAGCCAGGCGCCGGTGCGGACATCGCGTACTTCTTCTTTTACTTGTTCGATGCCGCCAAGTTCGAGGCGGGCGGCGCGGCGGGCTTCTTCTGGGGTCATACCTTCGCGCATTTTTTCCTCCGCCAAAGTTTCAACGTAGGCGCGCACTTCGACGTCGAGTTCGCGGTCGTTTTGGCGCTTGGCGAAAATGTTTCGCAGGAAGCTTTTCATCCGCGAGGGGCGAAGCATGTTTTGCAATCTCCTTATTCGTAACGCAGCGAAATCATGGGATGCACCTTCATGGCTCGGCGCGCCGGGATATAGCAAGCCAAGAGCGCGACCAGGACCAGGATGCTCGATACAGCCGCAAAGGTTAGGGGGTCGCTGGCGCTTACCCCGTAGAGCAAATGCGCGAAACTCGGGAGGACGCGAGTGAGGATTGGAGCGGTAATTCCGCCGAGGGCAACGCCAGTGACGGCCAGCCGCAAACCACCGCCAACTACGAGGCGAAACACATCTTTTTTCTCCGCACCGAGCGCCATGCGTATCCCAATCTCATGAGTTCGCTGCGTCACCGCGTATGAAATGACACCGTACAATCCGACAGAGGCCAGCAGCAGCGCAAGCGCTGCGAACACGCTCAGCAGAATCATTGGAAAGCGCTGCGGTGACATCGATTCGGAAACGATATTCTGCATGGTCCGAACGTCATAAACCGGCTGGTCGCTGCCTGCGCCGTAAACGGCTGCTTTGATTGCAGGCATGACGGTCGCGGACTCGAGCGGGGTACGAAGCACGACCGTCAAATAGGGATAGCCGACGAGCACCCACTGGTCCGGATCCTGAGCCAGCGGAAAATACATCTGATTTTGCGTAGACGAGGTGGGATCATCCAGCGCCCAATGTCTTACGTGGCGCGCTACACCAATAATACGACAGGGACCAGTGGGTGACGCGAAACCGAATGTTATCGTTCGGCCCAGTGGGTCGCTGCCCGGAAAATACATTCGACTGAAAGTACTGTCGATGACCACGACGCATGGAGATTGAACGGTGTCATGCGGGGTGAACGACCGGCCCCGAAGCAGTGGTATTCCCATCGTTCGGAAGTAATCTGGACCCGTAAGGAAGCCCACTAAACGCGGGGCAGCCTGAAGCGAAGCGGGCCTCTGAGAGTCGATCCAAAAGGGAATAGTCCCGCCCTGACCGCTGAGCGGAACAGTATCAGTAAAATCCGCCGCTTGTAC
>JABDEK010000106.1 GCA_013287135.1 Acidobacteriota bacterium
GTTTTGCAATACTTGCCGGAAACATACCGATCATAAAGAAGTTAAGTAGGCGGCGCTCTGCGCTAAATCTGGCGAGGTAAGTGGAAACTCACCCTTCGCCCAAAATCGGGTTATAGGGGAGTAGGTTCAACGGTAGACCATCGGTCTCCAAAACCGAGAGTGGGGGTTCGAATCCCTCCTCCCCTGCCAGTTTCGCGGTTGAGGCAGGAGCGGTCGGCGCTAGCGGGCAAGACTTGGCAAGATAGTAGATCCAGGGCTTAAGGCGGTCGACGAATGGCGCAAGCGGCGAAAACGAATCGGGACGAAGCGGAACATCGCGTAAGCGGATTTTCGCTGCTGGAACCTGTCGGCAAGCTGGCGGAGTATCCGCGGCGGCTGCGTTCATTTCTTCACGACGTGCGCGTGGAGATGCGCCACGTGAATTGGCCGTCGGGCTCGGAAGTGGTGTCCACCACCGTGGTGGTGACCGTAACCGTGGCGTTCTTCGGGCTATTTTTCTTCATAGTAGATAGCGGCATCGGCGAAATGATTCAGCGGGTGCTAAAATACTTTCAGCAATAGGATCGATAATGTCGAAGCAGTGGTACATCGTTCACACCTACTCGGGGTTTGAGAAAAAGGTGAAGGAAAGCTTGGAAGGCCGTGTAGCTGCGTTCGGCCTGACGGACAAAATCGGACAGATCATCATTCCAACCGAGTCGGTGGTGGAGGTGCGCGGCGGCAAAAAAGTGATTTCGCCGCGGATGTGTTATCCAGGCTACGTGCTGGTCGAGATGGATATGGACGATTACACCTGGCACGTGGTGCGTTCCACTCCGCGAGTCACTGGCTTTGTCGGCTCGGGACAGACGCCTTCGCCACTGACCGAAGAAGAAGTTCAAAACATTCTGAACCGGGCTACGACTACGGCAGACAAGCCAAAGCCCAAGTTGTCTTTCGATCGCGGAGAAAAGGTGCGTATCGGAGAAGGGCCCTTCGCGAATTTTACCGGCGTGGTGGAAGAAGTGAACTCAGATCGCAGCACGCTGAAAGTTTCGGTCACGATTTTTGGCCGCTCCACTCCGGTGGAGCTGGATTTCGCGCAGGTTGAGAAAGTCGCGTAGATATTTCGAGATTCAAAGCGCTGCTCAACACTGAGCGCGCAACGTCGGCTTAGGAGAAGGTAGGTAAGGACAAAATGGCAAAGAAAATTCAATCCACTGTGAAATTGCAATTGCCGGCGATGAAGGCTACACCGGCGCCTCCGGTGGGCACGGCGCTGGGCCCGCACGGTGTGAACATCATGGATTTTTGCAAGCAGTTCAACGCCAAGACGTCGAAAGAGCCCGACGGCATGATTATTCCCGTGCTGGTCACGATTTATAGCGACCGCACGTTCACCTTTATTTTGAAAACACCCCCGGCTTCCGAGCTTCTGAAGCGTGCGGCGGGAATCGTCAAAGGTTCGCCGGAACCGAACCGCAACAAAGTAGGAAAGCTCACGAAGAAGCAAGTGGAAGAAATTGCCAAAGTAAAAATGCCGGACCTGAACACTATGAATCTGGAATCCGCCGTCCGCTCGATTATGGGCACGGCGCGCAACATGGGCATCGAAGTCAGCGAGTAATTCGAGGCGGGAGAGAACACGATGGGCCGTAGCGCAAAGATTGGCGGAAAGAATATCGATCGCGCCAGAAAACTGGTGGAAGCGCGGCAGTACAAGCTCGAAGAGGCAGCGGAGTTGCTGCGCAAGGCGCACTTCGTAAAGTTCGATGAAACGGTCGAGCTGGTGCTCAACCTGGGTGTCGATCCCAAGCAGTCAGACCAGATGGTGCGCGGCACGGTGGTGCTGCCTCACGGGCTCGGAAAATCGAAGCGCGTGGTGGTAATCGCGGGCGGCGATAAGGTTCGCGAAGCAGAAGAGGCTGGCGCCGATTTCGTGGGCGGCGAAGACATGGTCCAGAAGATTCAGGAAGGCTGGACGGATTACGAAGCGGTGATCGCCACGCCGGACATGATGAAGTCTGCCGGGCGTCTGGGAAAAGTTCTGGGCCCCCGCGGCTTGATGCCGAATCCGAAGACCGGAACGGTTACGTTTGAAGTTGCGAAGGCGGTCAAAGAAATCAAAGCTGGCAAAGTGGAATTCCGGTTGGACAAGACCGGCATCATCCACTCACCCGTGGGCAAGATAAGCTTTTCGGCAGCCAATCTTGCAGGGAACGCACATGCTCTGCTGGCCGCAGTGTTGAAAGCAAAGCCCGCCGCAGCCAAGGGCAAATACATCAAGAAAATTACGCTTACTTCGACCATGGGCCCGGGCGTTCCAATCGACCACGAAGAAGCAGAAGCGGCAGTAGCCGTCGCAGCGGCAGCCTAGTAAGTAACTTCTTAAGGAGTTCGGCATGAAGAAGAAGGCCGAAAAAGTAAAGCAGTCGGAAGAGCTGAAGATCCAGCTCGCAACGGTATCTACCGTTATCCTCTCGACGTTCCAGGGCATCACCGTCGAACAGGACACCAAGCTTCGCCGCTCGGTGCAAGCAGCGGGCGGACACTACGAAGTGGTGAAAAACACGGTCGCCGAGCGCGCCGCTGCGGGAACTCCTGCGGAGGGCTTGCTGAAGAACCTGAAGGGCACCAATTCGATTGCGTACACCAAGACGGACCCGGTGGCGCTGGCGAAAATTCTAACCAAAGTAGCAAAAGATGTGCCGGCGTTTCAGTTTCGCGCCGGATGGGTAGAGGGCCGCGTAATTTCGATTCAAGAGATCAACCAGCTTGCTTTGCTTCCAAGCAAGGAAGAGCTAATCGGCAAGCTCATGTTCCTGCTGAACGCTCCGGCGCAACGCATCGCAACCGCGCTGGCCGCAGTTCCGCGCGGTTTGGCGGTGGTCACCAGCGAAGCAGCAAAGGCAAACAAGTTCGGGGGAGCGGGCGGTACAGCTCCAGCAGCGGAAACAGCTTAACCAGCATCTAAGTTAGTACAAACATAGAGTTTTCATCTCGCAGGGGAGGATGGAACAGAATGGCCAGCAAAGTAGAGTCGATTCTAGAAGAAATCAAGGGTTTGACGCTGCTCGAAGCTTCCGATTTAGTCAAGAAGATGGAAGAAGCTTTCGGCGTCTCAGCGGCAGCGGCGGCGCCCATGATGGCAGCGGGCGGCGGAGCAGGCGCGGGAGCAGCGGGCGCACCTGAGGAGAAGACGGAGTTCACCGTCGTTCTCACTGAAGTGGGCGCTAACAAGATCAACGTGATTAAGGCGGTTCGTGAAGTCACCAGCCTGGGCTTGAAAGAAGCCAAGGACCTGGTTGATGGCGCTCCCAAGACGGTGAAAGAGGGCGTCAACAAAGAAGAAGCCGCCACAATTAAGAAAAAGTTCGAAGACGCCGGGGCAAAAGTCGACGTTAAGTAGTACCGCCCCGCTGCGGCCCGCACGATGGGCTGCGAAGGAATCCGCTTACACGCGCGCTCCTTTGGAACTGGAACTTCAAAAATCGTCCTTCCCGGACCGACGGGGCGGGTGTCTATCCGCGTCTTCGTATCCGGCTTAGTTTGAAGAGGATACTCACCCATGAGCAATCGTAACGGCAATCGCGCCACTCGGGAACGGGAACGTCTGGACTTCGCAAAAATCAAGACCACGGTCCAGATTCCCAACCTGATTGACGTTCAGAAGAAGTCGTATCAGCGCTTCCTGCAAATGGATTTGCTGCCCAGCGAACGCGAAGACACCGGCTTGCAGTCGGTGTTCACCTCCGTGTTTCCGATTCAGGATTTTCGCGGACTGTCGCAGCTGGATTTCGTGGATTACGCGATCGGTAACTGGGAGTGCAAGTGCGGACATCTGCGCGGCCTCCATCACTTGCGCGCCACTTGCCGGAATTGCGGCGCGTCTGTAGTCACCAATCCGTATAAGACAGGCGACGTGCTCTGCACCAAGTGTGGCACCTTCAACAAGAACACGCCCACTTTCTGCAACAAGTGCGGAGACCCGGTCACGCTGCAGCTGAAGTATGACGTGAACGAATGCCAGGAGCGCGGCATGACCTATTCCGCGCCGCTCAAAGTCACCATTCGTTTGACGATTTACGACAAAGATCCCGATACCGGCGCGAAGTCCATTCGCGACATTAAAGAACAAGAAGTTTTCTTCGGCGATATTCCCCTGATGACTGAGAACGGCACCTTCATCATCAATGGGACCGAGCGCGTCATCGTCAGCCAGTTGCACCGTTCGCCGGGAGTTTTCTTCGAGACCGCCAACAACCGCAGCTACTTCCTGGGAAAGATTATTCCCTACCGCGGATCCTGGGTTGAGTTCGAATACGACACGAAAAACATTCTGTACGTACGTATCGACCGCAAGCGCAAATTCCTAGGCTCGATTTTCCTACGCGCGTTGGGAATGAAGTCGAATGAAGACATTTTGCGCACGTTCTATCAAGTGGAGCGCATTTCGCTGCGCGACAATGAGCTTTTCTGGAATCTTTCGGAAGGCTTGATCGACCGCAAGCTGACAAAAGAAATCAAGCATCCCAAGTCCGGCGAGACCCTGGTTGGCGCGCACAAGCGCATTACCGAGCCTCTTTTCAAGGAGTTGGGCAAGGCGCGCGTCACGCAAGTGGAAATTACTCCGGCCGATTTGGAAGGCGCTATCACCGTCGGCGAGTTGGTGAACCGGCAAACCGGCGAAGTTCTACTCGAAGCCAACAAGCCGCTCACGCCCGAGATGTTCACTGCGATTGCTGAAGCTGGAATTACGGAAGTGGACATTGCCTTCCCGGACCGCGACGACGTAGGCATCGTGGTGAGCCGCACGCTTGAGAAGGACACCATCCGCACTTCGAAGGAAGCGCTGATTGAGATTTATCGCAAGCTGCGTCCGGGCGATCCTCCCACGCTGGAAACCGCGACTGCGCTGTTCAACGGAATGTTCTTCGACGCCCGCAAATATGATTTCAGCAAAGTGGGCCGCCTGAAGTTCAACATCAAGCTGGGACTGGAGACTCCGCTCGACAAGCGCACGCTCGATCCGTCCGACTTTGTGGCCGCGATCAAGTACCTGCTGAAGCTGCGCAAGAATATCGGCGCGGTGGACGACATCGACCATCTCGGCAATCGGCGCGTTCGCGCGGTTGGCGAGTTGCTCGAAAACCAGTTCCGCATCGGCTTGGTGCGCATGGAACGCGCGATCAAGGAAAAGATGTCCGTGTATCAGGAAATGTCCACGGCCATGCCGCACGACCTCGTGAACGCGAAGCCGGTTATGGCCGCGATTCGCGAGTTCTTCGGCAGCTCGCAACTTTCGCAGTTCATGGATCAGACTAATCCGCTCAGCGAAATTACGCACAAGCGCCGCCTATCGGCTCTTGGGCCGGGCGGTTTGTCTCGTGAACGTGCGGGGTTCGAAGTGCGCGACGTTCACCCCACACACTACGGGCGTATTTGCCCGATTGAAACGCCGGAAGGTCCCAACATCGGTTTGATCAGCTCGCTTTCCTGCTACGCGCGGATCAATGAGTTCGGCTTTATCGAATCGCCCTACCGCAAAGTGCGCGGGGGACGCGTGATCGACTTCGTCCAAATCATTAATTCGGGCGACAGCGAGTTCAAAGCTGGCGAAGTGGTGGAACGCGAAAAAGTAGAAGACACCAACGAAGAGTTGAAGAGGCGGCGCGTAGTTGTCGAGCCGCACTGTTTCTATCTCTCCGCCTGGGAAGAAGACCGCTACGTTGTCGCGCAGGCCAACGCTTCACTCGACGACAAGGGGAAAATCACGACCGAGCTGGTCAACTGCCGCCAAGCCGGCAACTTCGTTTTGAAGAGCCGCGATGAAGTGGATTACATCGACGTCTCGCCGAAGCAGCTCGTGTCGGTCGCCGCAAGCTTGATCCCGTTCCTTGAAAACGACGACGCGAACCGCGCTTTGATGGGTTCGAACATGCAACGCCAGGCCGTACCGCTGATTCGCGGCGATGCGCCGCTAGTCGGCACCGGCATGGAACGTGTTACTGCGCGCGATTCCGGTGCCGTAATCGTTTGCCGTCGTGACGGCATCGTGGACCAGGTGGACTCCGAGCGCGTGATCGTGCGCGTGGAGTCAGACCAGTCGGGCGTGCTGAGCCGCGAAGTTGGTTCCGACATTTATTTGCTCACGAAGTTCAAACGCTCGAACCAGAATACTTGTATCAGCCAAAAGCCGATGGTTCGCGCGGGCGACCGCGTGAAGCAGGGTCAAGTGCTAGCCGACGGTCCTTGCACCGACCGCGGTGAACTCGCACTCGGCCGCAACGTACTGGTAGCCTTCCTTCCGTGGCGTGGATACAACTTTGAAGACGCTATCCTGGTCAGCGAAAAGCTGGTGGAAGAGGATTACTACACGTCGATTCACATCGAAGAGTACGAAATCGAGGCGCGGGACACGAAGCTGGGTCCCGAAGAAATCACGCGCGATATTCCCAACATCAACGAAAGCTTCCTGCGCAATCTCGATGAAAGCGGCGTAATTCGAATCGGCGCGACGGTGAAGCCTGGCGACATTCTCGTGGGCAAGGTAACGCCGAAGGGCGAGACCACGCTGACTCCGGAAGAAAAACTTCTGCGCGCGATTTTCGGTGAGAAGGCCGGTGACGTTCGCGATGCTTCGCTCTACTGTCCGCCGGGAATCGAAGGCACGATTGTGGACGTGAAGATCTTCTGCCGCAAAGGTGCCGAGAAGGACGAACGCCACAAGGCCATCGAAGGCACGCAGATCGCAAAATTGGAAAAGAACCTCGCCGACGAGATTCGCATTCTCACCGACGAGCGTTTGAAACGCTTGAACGACTTGCTTGGCGGACAGAAGTTGACTGCCGACTTGCACGACGAGCGCACCAACAAGCGGTTGCTGACCAAGGGCACCGAGTTGACGCGCGACATTTTGGAAAAGATCACTACGCGCAACCTGAAGCGCTTGCGCTTGAACGATAAGGACCCGCTGCTAATCGAGAAGATCGACGAGATCGAGGAAATGACTTCTCGTCAGATCGACGTGCTGCGGAAAATTACCGACGAGCGTATCGGCAAACTCAAGAAGGGCGACGAGCTGCCGCCAGGCGTCATCAAGCTTGTGAAAACTTACATTGCGATGAAGCGCAAGCTTTCCGTCGGCGACAAGATGGCAGGTCGCCACGGAAATAAGGGCGTCATCGCGCGCATCGTTCCGAAAGAAGATATGCCCTACATGCCGGATGGCACGCCAGTGGAGATCGTCTTGAATCCGCTGGGCGTTCCTTCGCGTATGAACGTGGGACAAATTCTGGAAACGCATCTCGGCTGGGCTTCGAAGGAGCTTGGCGCGCAAGTGGCCAAGCTGCTCGACAAGGAAACGCGGGCGGAAGGCGTGCGCAAATGGTTCAAGGACGCATTCGGCCCCACTTCGGTTTGGAAAACGATCGCCGAATTGGATGACGATGCGATTCTGGACTTGGCCTACAGCTTCCGTGAAGGCGTACCTTTCGCAACGCCGGTGTTTGACGGCGCTCGCGAAAACGACATACGCCATTTGCTGGAATTCACCGAGTTGCCACAGACCGGGAAAATTACTCTGTACGACGGAATGACCGGCGACATTTTCGCGCAGGAAGTTACCGTTGGTTACATATACATGCTCAAGCTCTCCCACTTGGTGGACGACAAGATTCACGCTCGCTCCATTGGACCGTACTCACTGATCACGCAACAGCCGCTCGGTGGTAAAGCGCAGTTCGGCGGACAGCGATTTGGAGAAATGGAAGTGTGGGCGCTGGAAGCTTACGGCGCGGCGCACATTCTTCAGGAGCTGCTCACTGCCAAGTCTGACGACGTCTATGGTCGCGCCAAGATTTACGAGGCGATCGTGAAGGGCGAACCCGGCATCGAGCCGGGCGTGCCCGAATCGTTCAACGTACTCGTGCGCGAATTGCAGTCGCTCTGCCTGGACGTTGAATTGATGAAGCGCCAGAAGCCGCAGTTGGAGAAAGCCGAAGCGGCCGATTAATTAGCGCGCCGCCTCAAATCATCGGGGCGGCGCTTCACAGATTCCTATTGGTTTTTGCTCCGGAGTTCCGGAGAGGAGGATCTGCCCTTGTATCGTTCTAGTCCGTACGACCGTGCCAGCCAGATTGCTGATTTTGATTCCATTCGCATCAGCTTGGCGAGTCCTGAAAAAATACGTTCGTGGTCTCACGGCGAAGTGACCAAGCCGGAAACCATCAACTACCGCACCTTCAAGCCGGAGCGCGACGGCCTGTTCTGCGCCAAGATTTTCGGCCCCGTCACCGACTGGGAGTGTCTCTGCGGTAAGTACAAGCGCATGAAGCATCGCGGTGTGATCTGCGACAAATGCGGAGTGGAAGTTACGCTCAGCAAAGTTCGCCGCGAGCGCTTGGGCCACATCGAGCTGGCTTCGCCTTGCTCGCACGTGTGGTTCTTTAAGGGATTGCCGAGCCGCATCGGATATTTGCTCGACATCACCATGCGCGACCTCGAGCACATTCTTTACTTCGAAACCTTTGTGTGCATCGATCCGGGCGAGGTTCCGTCGCTGAAGCAGAAAGATATTTTGCCGGAGGAAAAGCTGCGCGAGCTTCAGAAGGAGAATCCCGGAAAATTCCGCGCAGGCATGGGCGCCGAAGCCATCAAGGAACTTCTGCGCGCGGTGGAAGTGGATAAGCTGTCGGAAGAGCTCCGCGAAAAGATGAAGATGGATCCGAGCCTGCAGAAGCGGATTAAATTCGCCAAGCGGCTCAAAGTCCTGGAAGCTTTCCGCAAGAGCGGCAACAAGCCGGAGTGGATGATTCTGGACGTGATTCCGGTTCTTCCGCCCGAGTTGCGTCCGCTGGTACCTCTTGACGGCGGACGTTTCGCTACATCCGATTTGAACGATTTGTACCGCCGCGTAATCAACCGCAACAACCGGTTGAAGAAGCTGATGGAATTGCACGCGCCGGACGTGATCGTTCGCAACGAAAAGCGCATGTTGCAGGAAGCGGTGGACGCGCTATTCGACAACGGACGTCGCGGCCGCGTCTTGCGCGGCACAAATAATCGTCCGCTCAAGTCACTGTCCGACACGCTCAAAGGCAAGCAAGGCCGCTTCCGCCAGAACTTGCTGGGCAAGCGCGTGGACTACTCGGGCCGTTCGGTCATCGTGGTCGGCCCCGAACTAAAGCTGCATCAGTGCGGTTTGCCGAAGAAGATGGCGCTCGAACTTTTCAAGCCGTTCATCTATCACAAGCTGGAAGCCGCCGGCCACTGCACCACCATCAAGCAAGCGAAAGAGTTGGTGGAAGCGCAGGAAGCGATCGTTTGGGACATTCTGGAAGACGTGATTCGCGAACATCCCGTCATGCTGAACCGCGCTCCCACACTTCACCGTCTCGGAATTCAGGCGTTCGAACCGGTGTTGGTGGAAGGAAAAGCTATCCGCATCCATCCGCTGGTTTGCACCGCGTTCAACGCCGACTTCGACGGCGACCAGATGGCGGTTCACATTCCGCTGTCACCGGAAGCGCAAGTGGAAGCGTCCGTATTGATGCTCAGCTCGCACAACATTCTTTCGCCCGCCAACGGCTATCCTCTGGCCGTGCCGACGCAGGACATGGTGTTGGGCATTTATTACATGACCAAGCACAAGCCCAAGGCTAAGGGCGAAGGCCGCGCGTTCGGCTCACCGGAAGAAGTGGTCATGGCTCTGGAAGCGGAAGAAGTGGAATTGCTCACTCCCATTCGCCTGCGCTATTCCGGTGAAGTGATCGACTTGACCAACGCTTACGACGATCAAGACGTATCGCACACCGAGCCCGTAAATCTAAATCGCCAATTCCTGCACACCACCGTGGGCCGCGTGATCTTCAACGATCACCTGCCGCACGATATGCCCTTCATCAACGGCTTGCTGAAGAAGAAGGGCGTGCAAGCGCTGGTGCAATATTGCTACCTGCGCTTCGGCCTGGAAAAGACCGTAATCGCGCTCGATAAGCTGAAGGAGCTCGGCTTCCTGTATGCAACGAAGTCCGGCGTCTCGATCGGCATCAGCGACATGGTCATCCCCAGCGTAAAATTCAAGCTAGTGGACACTGCCGAGCACGAAGTGGTGAAAGTGCAGCAGCAATATCTGGATGGCGCAATCACCAATGGGGAACGCTACAACAAGGTGATCGCGATCTGGTCGGACGTCACCGAAAAAGTGGCGGACGAAATGTTCAAAGCGCTCGAAGAACAAGACAAGCAGGGCGTGATCAATCCGGTTTACGTGATGGCCGATTCCGGAGCGCGCGGTTCGAAACAGCAGATCCGCCAGCTTTCCGGAATGCGCGGCTTGATGGCCAAGCCCTCGGGCGAAGTCATTGAGACTCCCATTACTTCGAACTTCCGCGAAGGCCTCACCGTGCTGCAATACTTTATTTCCACGCACGGCGCGCGTAAAGGTTTGGCCGATACGGCGCTCAAGACTGCCGATTCCGGCTACCTCACGCGGCGGTTGGTTGACGTAGCCCAGGACGTAATCATTAACGAATTCGATTGCGGCACGGCCGACGGAATTTACGTCGAGCCGATTTTGGAAGCCGGCGTCGAAGTCGAGCCGTTGCGCGACCGCGTTGTTGGCCGCGTTTCGCTCGAGAAAATTAAAGATTACGAAGGCAACGTCATCGTCGAGATCAACCAGGAAATTACCGAAGAGCTGGCCAACGCGATCCAGGCTGCCGGCATCGAGCGAGTCAACATTCGCTCCGTGCTCACGTGCGAGTCCCGGCGCGGTGTTTGCGGCCGTTGCTACGGCAGAAACCTGGCCACCGGACGTTTCGTCGAAATGGGCGAAGCGGTCGGCGTAATCGCGGCGCAGTCTATCGGCGAGCCTGGCACACAGCTGACCATGCGCACGTTCCACATCGGCGGCACGGCGACTCGCGTCACCGAACAGTCGAAGGTGGAAGCCCGCAATAACGGCTTCGTGAAGTTTATCGACTTGAACGTGGTGGAAGGCCGTAACAAGACCATCGTAGCCATGAATCGCTCCGGCTTAATTGCAGTGGTTGATGAAAAGGGCCGCGAAAAGGAACGCCACCACGTTGTCTACGGCGCGCGTTTCAAGGTCGAAGACGGCCAGCCAGTCACGCTCGGCCAAACCATGGTTGAGTGGGATCCGTACACTTTCTCGATCCTTACGGAAACGGGCGGCACAATTCAGTTCAAGGATTTGCAACCCGGAATCACGATCGAAGAACAGGTGGACGAAGTCACTGGTCTGTCGCAGCTCGTCGTCACGCTTCCACCGGGTGACGAAAAGCACCAGCCCACGATTCTCGTTCGCGATCCGCAAGGACGCGTCCGCAAAAAGTACCTCATGCCTTCACGCGCTCACTTGATGGTGGCCGATGGAGACGAGGTGCAGCCGGGCGACGTTCTCGCGAAGATCCCGCGCGAAACCACCAAGACCAAAGACATCACTGGGGGTCTCCCGCGCGTTGTGGAACTTTTCGAAACGCGCAAGCCGAAAGATCCTGCGGTCATTAGCGAAATCGACGGCATCGTGAAGTACGGCGACATCGTTAAGGGCCAGCGCAAGATCTTCGTCGAAAGCGAAGACGGGCGTACGGTGAAAGAATATTCCGTCTCGCGCGGCGTTCACATCAACGTGCAGGAAGGCGAACACGTTCGAGCCGGCGAACCGTTGATCGACGGGCCGCTGAACCCGCACGATATTCTCGCCGTCCTCGGAGAAAAGTACACGCAGGCTTACCTGGTGAACTCGATCCAGGAAGTCTACCGTCTGCAGGGCGTCAACATTAACGACAAGCACATCGAGACCATCGTTCGTCAAATGATGCGCTGGGTGAAAGTGGAAGATGTGGGCGACACCAGCTTCCTTTTGGAAGAACAGGTGGATAAGTTCCGCTTCCGCGAGGAAAACGATCGCATCATTCACGATGGCGGGCGTCCGGCAACAGGCCGTCCGTTGCTGCTCGGAATCACCAAGGCGTCGCTCTCCACTG
>JABDEK010000107.1 GCA_013287135.1 Acidobacteriota bacterium
AGGTGTTGACGGTGAAAACCATGGTCAACGTGGGCTCGTCGATTAGCAGCGGCTCAAGCGGCGCGGGATTTAAGAGATCGGTGATGCTTTCGCCAATTTGAATTCCTTCCACACCGGCGATGGCTACGATGTCACCCGCGGAAACTTCTTCCGCTTCGTCGCGTTCGAGACCGCGGAAAGTAAATAGTTTTGTGATCTTGGTGGCTTGGATTACGCCAGAAAGTTTTGCGATGCCGACTTCGGTGCCGCGCCTCAGCGTGCCCTGGAAAACGCGCGCGATAGCGAGGCGTCCGAGATATTCGCTGTAATCAAGATTGGTGACCTGAATTTGCAGCACGGCATCCGGATCGCCCGACGGCGGCGGAATGGATGCGACAATGGTTTCAAAAAGCGGCTGAAGATTTGTGGACGCGTCGCCCACGGCGCGATGCGCCACGCCGGTGCGTGCGTTGGTGTAGAGCACGGGAAAATCGAGCTGGTCTTCAGTGGCGTCGAGGTCGATGAAGAGATCGTAAATTTCGTCGAGGACGGCGGCGGGGCGCGCGTCGGCGCGATCGATTTTATTAAGGACAATGATAGGAGGGAGCTTGGCGGCCAGCGCTTTCTGCAGAACGTAACGCGTTTGCGGAAGCGGGCCTTCGCTGGCGTCAACCAGGAGCAAGACGCCGTCCACCATGCGGAGGGCGCGTTCGACTTCGCCACCGAAATCACTGTGGCCGGGCGTGTCCACAATATTAATTTTCGAGTCGTGATAGGTGACCGCGGTATTTTTTGCCAGGATGGTGATGCCGCGCTCGCGTTCGAGGTCGTTGGAATCCATCACGCGCTCGACTAAGTGGGCGTGCTGGCTGAAGATTCCGCTTTGGCGCAGCATGGCGTCGACGAGGGTGGTCTTACCGTGGTCGACGTGCGCGATGATGGCGATGTTACGAATATTCTTTGTCATTTTTGTGCGTTAGACGGACAGAACGGCAATCGCGATCTTGCAACCCGATAAAATTGCGGGGAGACAGAAGCAACGAATGCATGTTTATTTTAGCACGCGGCGGGGAAATTCGGGGCGGTTTTCCGCGACGGAATTGCTGCAGTTTTGTGTGACGGCTGGTGTGGTTGTGGCCCCGGATAGAGATTTTTCCAGTGATTGTTTTCTGGAACTTGCGTCGCTTTCTACATTTTGGCGAGAACCGGGTAGAAATGCGCTTGGCCAGACCCAATCCTTCGCAAACGGCGCTCTGGGCAAGCAGGATAGAAATGGTGATTCTTGGCGATCAGTAAGGGGCGATTTAGACGGCGAATTTGTAGAGGAGAAAGCAGGGCTGGAGAGGCTGCTTAAGGTCTGCCCGGCAGAATTCCTGATGTGCGTTCTGGCCTCGGTTAGAATCTTCCCCGATGATTGTTTTCTAGGGGTTATGACGAATTCAGTTTGTGGTGCTGTGCCGGTTAGAAGTGTTCTAGACCACTTGCGAATTCGTACCGAAATTTCGGAATTTTGGGAATTGAGGGATGGTAGATGGTCCAAACTTCTCGATTGGAGGTTGGCCTCGTAACGGCGCCGATACCGCAGTCAGTCGCGGACAAGTCGGATTCGTGCGAGGTACCGAACATTTCGATGCGAGGATTGGCTGCAAGCCGTGGTGGGGGCGGCCTGCAGCCAAAGTATTTTCGCTAACTCACCTTCAACGCGTTTCAGCTTGCGCTGGCCGGCGAAGTTTTATTTACAGACGGGCCCAGCATCCTGTGTAAACGTATCGTTGTTGGAGAACCATCCATGGATTCCGATGGAAGGCGCGCCGTAGAACCATGAGAAGAACGCCAATTCTTGCATGTGGTAAGTGAAGCCGTTGGGCATGGCGATGGGAGGAGCAAGTGTGCCACTCAACGGATCACCCACTTCCAGGTTTCCCTGGCAGCCCGGCTGCTGTCCAATGTGGCCCCAGGCTGGAACGGGGTTTTGGCCGAATGGGTCGTTCATCCATTCAGCTACTTCGTGCGACATGATGGATACGTCGGGAACTGGACTCACGAAGATCGCACTGGTATCGAAATCCGACGGGGAGTAAGTCTGCAAACCCACCGCGCTGTGAAACCCCAGAACGCAGCAGGAAGTATTGGTAGCCAACGTCGAGCAACTGGGACCTTCGCACTCCACGACGTTATGAAGGGAAAAAATGGGGAAGGTGGACGGATTAACGCCCCGCGAAGATAGAGCCGGTAGGACAGACGTCAGATCAGACTGAAGAACGGTAAGGTCGATAATCGCTTCCGTGCCGACCGGGCATCCGCCGAAAGCAGAGCTGGGATAAGCCACGCCACTGGCTGCGGGAATGTTGATGACGATCGCTTGGAGAGTATCGACGGGATCGAGAATCACGTGGTACCTAATGTGATTGGAGCCATCGCCACCGCCCTCTCCCTCCCCGTCTCCATTATCGCCATGCTTTGCGATGAGCTGGAAAAACTCAGAGCGCTGAAAGGCGTCAACGTACTGGGTGGTGCCGATATCGGCTCCGCCCACGTTGAAATCTGCAGTCTGAATGATTGGTGACTGCTGAATCAGTGTGAACGGAACGTTATTGGGAGCAGACAGGCAGGGATCGGCGACGGTCGGATCGAATTGAGTGACACCGGGCGCGGTAATGATATTGCCGCTGGAGTCGACGCCGGCGAAAACCGAGTTAGTTACAACTATCACAGGGATGAGCTTGGTGGAGATGCTCGTCTGGCTTTTCGGATCGGTGAAAGGGCTGCCGCCTACGATCGTTCCAGTGTAACTATTGCCATCTCGGCTGGAGGTGACAGTGTAATTAAAAGTAGCCAGGTTGCCGTTGCCCTTGTTTTTGTCAAGCGCAGCACGAGTCGCAGCGGCGGCAATGGGATCCGGTGTGGCGGTTAAGAATGGATTTAGTTTCTGGAGCTTAGCCTGCTGTTGCGCAAACGCCGCGTGCGTCGAAGCAAAAAGCGCGGCCGCTGCGCACAAAAATACGATCGTTGATTTGCGAACCATCGTGTTTCCTCCTTGAATTTTCAAGTAATTCGAGATTAACCAACCACGGCACATCGGCCCGTCACCTCGACAGAGGCCGTGGCAGAACACTCCCAACGCCAAGCTGGCTGACGCAAGGCCGCGCGCGTTGCGCAAGCGCGCATGGACGCAGGGATTTACTGCTCTTCACAGCAGATGAACTAGTTTTGCTCAGGGTGCTTGAATCCAGTTTAGGACGAGGAACTGGCGCACCCGATGCAATCGCTGACGCGGATTCTGCGCGTGAGAACTTAAAGGTGTCAAGACGAATGTCGTTGAGATTTGTAAATTTTTTGTCAACGGCCACACTCGAATATTAAAACCCGTGAGTTCTTGATCACGGCGAGGGTGGGTGAATACTGGTACCGCACATTGAGTAGCCATAGCGCCGTATAATGAGAGTATGCGAATTCTCATGTTTACGGGGAAGGGTGGAGTGGGGAAGACGAGTTTGGCGGCGGCTACCGGCATGAAGCTGGCTGAGCTGGGGCACCGCACGTTGATTATGAGCATTGATCCGGCGCACAGTTTGGCGGATTGCTTCGACCTGGATAACGACCTGTTTCGAGCGCAGACGTCAGATCCGCTGGCGGTGAGTGAGCAGCTTTCGATCTTCGAATTGAATATTCAGAAAGAGATCAAGCGGCACTGGCAGGAGATCTCCTCGTACGTGAGCGCCGTGTTGCGCACGACCGGAATCAGCGGCGTGGAGGCCGAGGAACTGGCCATTCTTCCGGGGATGGAAGAACTGAGCGCGATGATGTACATCAATCAGTACCGGCGCGAAAACCGCTACGACGTAATCGTCCTGGACGCCGCGCCCACGGCGGAATCGCTGCGGTTCATCAGCATGCCCACGACGCTGGACTGGTATATGAAGCACATTTTTCCATTTCAGCGAAATTTGCTGAAAGCGGTGAGGCCCATCGCAAATCGCGTGGCGCCATTTGAGCTTCCCACGGACAGCTACTTTGTGAATATCCGCGAGCTATTCGAGAAATTGGATGGCATCGACGAAATCATGGGAGATCCGCAGATCACTAGCGTGCGGCTAGTGACCAACCCGGAGAAGATGGTGCTGCGCGAGACGCAGCGCGCGTTCGTTTACTTCTCGCTGCACGGGCTGACGGTGGACTCCATCATTGTGAATCGAGTGCTGCCCGCAGAAGTGAGGGATGTATGGTTCAACGACTGGCATATGTCGCAGGAAAACGTCCTGCGCGAAATTGAAGAATACTTTGCGCCGGTGCCGGTGAAGCGGGTTCCGTTGTTTTCACACGAGGTTTTAGGAACGCAGCGGCTACGGGAACTGGCTGCCTTGCTGTATCCTGGAGGCGAAGACCCTTCGGCGGTGACGCGAACGGAAAAGCCCTATACTTTCGAGAAGCGGAACGGGACTTATGAAATTCGCGTGCTGCTGCCGTTTGCGACGAAAGGCGAAATTGGTTTATTTAAGAAGGGCGATGAACTGGTAGTGGAGATCGGCACGCTGCGTCGCCACATCGGGCTACCAAGGTCGATGGCGTCGCTATCGCCTTCACGTGCAAAGTTGGAGAAAGGGCTTCTTACAGTAGAAATGCAGGAGGCACAATGATGGAAGCGCAACAGAGCAGTCAGCATCAAGCAAACCAGAACACTGCAAGTGCGAGCGCTAGTCACGAACGGTGCCCGTGCTACGAAGTGATGGACTTCATACGGACGCGGCTGGGCGTTTCACCGGCCGTACGCCAACACTTATCGAACTCGCGCGTGGAGTTCCTGAAGGCCATACGGGAAGTGATCGACGAGAAAATCGAGCACTTGTCGAAAGCGGGCCAGCAGGGGACCAAGATTACAGTGGAATAGAGAATTCGTGGAACCGCGACTGGCCCCGATGACCAAAAATATTTAGGGAAGTTTTTCGAGGGCGGACTTGGCGAGGAGTTGGGCTTTGCGAAGGCGGGCGGCGTCATCTTGTTTTCCGCCGATGCTGATGCGGAGAATGGCGTCGCCCTTGAGGACGTAAAGGGTTCCCACGAAACGGCGGACCCAGAAGGCTTCATCGCCTAAGCCTGAGACGGGTTGAGGCGGAGCGGATTTCTCTTCGGCTCCGTCTTCTTTTGGCTGGGGAACGTCGATATCGGGGTTCGGTTCCTTGGTAGCTGAGGCGTCAGTGTGGAACCATTTTTTCCAGAGGTCGTGTCGGCCGGTTTGAGATGGATTGCCCGGCACGGGAAGATTCACAGTGAGGCTAATGGAATTCGTGAAGGTGGCCAAAGTATAAAAGCATTGAGAAATGATCATTGAAGAATTCTGCGTTTGACTCCCTTTGGTCTGTTTCAAGGGTTCGCCCTGAATCGACTTGATTACTGAATTTGAAAGCAAGGTACAAGCGACGGAAGGATTCTCGGATGTGATAGCCGGGGTCGCTGCATTTTGTTGCTCCTGCTGCGCAGTGAAAGAAGAAGCGCGGTTCGCTGGAGATTGCGAAGTGTTGTAACGTTCGTCTGTTCTCACAGAAGCTGCTACTGAAGCAAAAATCCCCAACATTGCCAAAATCCAAAGGGACAATGCTCTTCTGTTTGAAATCTGCAATGAGCATTCCCCTCTGTTACAGAAGTTTCAATCCTCGCTTGAAAAGCGTTCCGGCCCCAGACGCGTAAAGTCCGGGGCCGGAGTTAATACTGCATTCTTAAGGTTTCGGACAAGAATAGCTGACCGTAATGTTACCGGAAGAAAGAGGACCAGATTGCGAACTGTTAGCCGCTCCCGTAATTTGAATTGCAAAAGTATCGGGCGATGTGCCTACATTGCTATTGTTGTCGCAAGCTGTAGCTGTGTAGTTGACGGCCCCTCCGGTGGAGAGCTTCGCAGTACCTCCAAAAGTGATGCACCTTCCAGAAAGCGAATCGGAATTAAATGTGTTGGAAGTGAATTTCATTTTGTTTGTGGCGTCATCATAGACGAAAGAGCCGGTCAGGTTCGATTCGACATTCAAGCTGAAGGTCGTATTCGTCCCACTAATCTTGCCGCTGCCGCCAACTTTCGTGGGACAGGAGGAAGCGTTAACTTGAAGGGCGGCGTTGGCCGGATTCGGACTTACCGCACCGGTGGAGTCGCCGACAGTCAGTGTGGCGGTGTATGAACCCGGGTCGAAATATTGATGGTGGACGCTGGGCGTGGACTGCGTGACCGAATTTCCATCACCGAAATTAAAGGTGTAGGAGTTGATGGTTTGTCCATCGGGATCGGTGGAGTTGGCGCCGGAGAAAGTGACGGTCAGCGGTGCACTACCTGAGGACGGATTGACAGTGAGCACGGCTTTCAGAGCGCAGGCTTGGTTTCCGATCAGAATGTATCGGCCTGCTGATGTGCTATCGATTGTTTCAAGGAGGCCGGTGCCAGCTGCGCCGACTTCGAGTTGAGTTTCACCGTAGATATTCACGAGCTGATTGCCGGGAGCCGGACTGCTGACCTTACTGTTATCGATGATTATGAGAATGGTGCCGTTTGCGTTGAACGTGCTGCCGGTGTCGGCGGTGCCATCGGTAACCAATGAGGGATTGCCGGTGGCGATGGTGGTGACGTGGCCGTAGGTGAATTCTGGAGTCGCGGGATTGCTGGTGGTGTCCATGGCGACGAAGTGCTCGGTGGCGTCGGGAGTAGTAAAGAAAATCACCCACTGCGCGTTGGGCGGAAGCGGCGAACTTAGATTCGCGACCTGCAGAGTGAAATAAAGCTGATTTCCAGAGGCTGAACTATTAAAAGGTTCCGCAACGGATATGGACTGAATGTCGAGCTGGCTATTGGCGGGTGCGCCGGTCTGATCGCCGGTAGGATCGGTAACGATGGTAATGCCCGGCAGCATGCAGGCGCTCTGCAAGGGCGGAGCGGGAGTGGTGGCTACTTCACCGCATTCGGGGCCGACTCCATATTTATTTTTCGCTGCGACGCGGTAATAGTATTGCGTGGTGGACTTGGCGGTCTTGTCGAAATAAACGGTCTTAGCCGCAGTAACGGTAGTGAGCAACGTCTCGCCGCCGCTGGTAGTGCCTCGGAAGATTTGGTAACCGGTGAGAGCAGAGCCGCCGTCGTCTGGTCCTTGCCAACTGAGAAGGACGCCCGTTTCGCTTTGCAAGGCGGAGCCAAGCAGAGGAGCAGCCGGCTTGGCGGGCTCCACGGGGTCGAAAGCGGATAGCAACCGGCGTCCACCGGATTGGCGGACGATTGTGCCAAGCGCACTGCGAGAAGCGGACGGCGAAGAAGTAGCATCGCAGCTACCTACCACGCAACCATCGGCGAAAGCTCCGACGACGCGACCTTGCGAGTCAATGGTGAGATCCATGAAGTCGAGCATGTTGCGGTCGGCACCGCCTGCGGAATTACTTTCGCAGCCAGTAGTGCCGAGATTACAAATTGAGCCGACCTGAACGGGATCGGTGGGCGTGGCGTCAACGATGACGTAGCTATTGCCACCATCAAAAGTGGTGGCGATATATAAATGCCATATGCCCATGAAATTTGTTGAGTCCTGGTAATTGCCGCCGGTTGGTGTACCCAGATACATGAAAGCAGCGCGATCGGGATCGCCAGCAACAACTTCGGGGAAAGTGGAGTTTTGGATTCCAAATTGGGCACCTGCATCGATGGAGGAGGTCCAGGTGTTTCCGCGGTCGTGAGAGACAGCGATTTTCGGGTGGCCGCTGCCGTCCTGATAACCGAAATAAATTGTGCCGTCGGAGGCGATGCCGAGAGAAGGATCGGTCAAGCCGATGGCGGCGAGGCTGTCTGGAATCACTTCCACCGTCCAAGTCAAACCGTTGTCGGCTGACATGGCGACACCCTGTGTGGCGCCGCATTGTTTGTTGGGGACGTAGACGGTTCCGTCGGGGGCTACTTTTACGTGGCCGTGAATACCGCCGCACTGAGTGAAATTGTAAATGGGAACACCCGGGCCGAAGGTTGCGCCGCCGTCATCACTGCGAGAGCAGAACGCGGTTTCTTCATCCTGCGAGCAGTAGTAAAAAGCGTTGGGATAAAGCGGATGCGGCGGAGGTGGCGGAGTCGCGTTTGGATTATAGGGGCCGCCGCCGAGAGTTTCGTGGTCAATGCCTGCGGGCTGTCCAGAGCCTTGCGATGGAGTCCAAGAATTGCCGTCGGTATCGGAATAAGCCAGGAGGCTGGTTGCGCCCGCAAGCTGCGATTGAAAAACACGGCCAGGCGTTGGTGATGTGCCGAAGTGATCGCAAAACCCGATAGGGTCGAGCGTGGTGACGGTTTCGACCGGACTGGTGACAGCTTCCCACAAAGTATTAGCTGGAGAAGAGCAATCGTCGAAACTGACGCGGAACTCGGTGAGGTTGGCGGTGAAGAAAGCCACGCCGCCTCGATTTACGGTGCCATGCTTGAGGCTGGCGACGTTGGGATTGTAATCAATTCCAACCGAAGGCTCGCCGGAAGCGTTGGCTCCGCCGGCACTGGGTGGCGCAGGATAGGTGAGATAGCGCGGAGGAATTCCGGGAGGCGGGGGAGGCGCGGTAGGAATAGTTTGCAGCGAAATAGTGCCGACGAAACTTTGGCCCAGAGGGTTCCACGGATCCACCACTATGCTGTAAGTTCCAGAAACAGCGGGAATCACAACGGCGGAAGGCTCGCCTCCAGCTGTGTCACTTGCGACTAAATTATTGTTGGAATCGAAGATGAAGACGTCAAATTCGCCGGCGGAGTTCGCGAAGCTAATTGAAACGCTAATCTGTTTGGTAGTGGCGTCACCGGGAGCCACATTGACGGTTAACGCGAACGTGTCGCACTGCTCCGCGGGGATAGTGGCGCTGCATGTGGGCGTGCCACTGACGGAGTCGGTCAAGTTAGGAATATCGAAGGGACCGGCGGTGTAAGTCAACGTAGTGGTGGAATCGGTGATAGTTCCGCTGGAGGGATTGCTGGCACGGGCTGTAGCGACAGCCATGAAAACCAGAGCGGCGAGAATAATGTGCGAGATCTTGGAAAAATTCGGACGAGGTTCTCCCAGGAAAGGCCGCAGAGCCAGCATTAGTTCCTCCTAAGCTTTTGGGCCGCACGGGACCGGCAGGCTACGTTCCAGGACGAGTAGCATATAACGGAGGGATAATTACAAAAGGCGATGAGGCGTGTCACTCGCTGAAAAACCCGAAAAATACGGGGGAGAAACTGTACCTCGTGGAGGCACACTCTTCAAATAGGGCGGTCGGGGTAGAGTGCTTTGGGGAAGCGGAGATGGATTAGGAAGGCACAGAGAAACAGGACGAGGAAGGCGAAGATGCTGCCTTCTGGGCCAGCGGAGCCTCCGGTGAACCAGTTGGGGCCGTGATACGAGGTGTTGAGGAAATGGCCTACACCGATTAGACCGCTGTCGGGCGTGCCGTAGAAAAAAGTTTCCGCCCAGTCCCAGGCGGCATGATAGCCAAGAGCGAACCACAGCGTGCCGGTACGGCGGATCATCAGGCAGAAAAGCAAACCGGTCACGACCACCTGCAAAATACCGAGGAAGTTTTCTCCGGGATTGCCGAGATGAGCAACTCCGAATATGGCGGAGGTAAACAGCGCAGCGGGCCAGAAACGTAACCGCCTGGCGAAAGTGAAAAGCCAGTAGCCGCGAAAGGCGAGTTCTTCGCTTATAGCGACAGCCAAGAAAACGGCCGCCCACCCCAAAGCATAGCGGAAGAGTGCGCCGCCGGTAAGGGTGATGGAATCAATCTGAAAATGGCTGGACAGGCGGAGGCATAGCACAATGGCCGAGAGCATGGCAAAACCCCAGAGGCAACCTTCCCAGAATCTTTTTCCAAACATTTGAGAGAGAGGAAGGCGGTAATCATCGAGAGGGCGTTTTTCCATCCTCGATACGATCCAGGTGGCGAGCACGACGAAGAAAGCCATGATAGCTTTCACGGGCAATTCGGTTTTCACGCTGAAGACGTCGTCATGCGGTTTGAATACCAGGTGGAAGGCACCGATACATAACCCTGGGACAACGATGCCAATTGCGGCCCAAAGCAAGAGGCGGTTGCGCTCTGGGCGTCCCCAAGGGGCAGGCTGGTCTGAGGGGTTAGAAAGATTGTTAGGCATAACCGTGACGTAGGATACAGCGCTTGTAGCCCGGGGGCCGTCGGAGATGTTCTTGTACTGGGCGATGCTTGCGTAGGATTTTTGGCGATGCCATTATGATAATTCGTGAAGGTGCGTATTGCAGGGATGGGGTAGGTTTCTATGAGCGAGATTCGGTACGCGTACTGCGATGGGTTATTAGGGAAGATGCTGCTGGTGGCGGATGATCGCGGGCTGCGCTCGATGAATTTTCCTGGGAGTAAGAGGGCAGAGCGGACGCAAACTGAATGGCGAGAAGATAGCGCGGGCTTTGCCGAGGCGATTCGACAGTTGCGCGCTTACTTTGCGGGCGAGTTGACAGATTTTGATTTGCCGCTGGCGTTGGAAGGGACGGAATTTCAACTGCGCGTGTGGCAAAGCTTGCGCGGCATTCCATACGGAGAAACAATTTCGTATGGGCAATTGGCGACGAGGCTGGGAAATCCGAAGGCGTCGCGGGCGGTGGGTTTAGCGAACGGATCGAATCCAATTCCCATCATTGTTCCTTGCCATCGAGTGATCGGGAGCAATGGAAGTTTGGTAGGTTATGGAGGCGGGCTTGAAAATAAAAAAGCCTTGCTCGCTTTGGAAAGCCGACAGCGGTCTCTGATCAGCACTCCGTAGGACAAGCTAAGGATAGGCGCGCCGAACGTCCCCTTCCTTTTCGTTTATGAGGCGCGGTGCGTTTCTTCCGAAGAACTGGACGTCTTGGCGAGGCGCTCGCGGAAATATTGCTTCCAACTTTCGGGCAGGGCTTCCACTTGCAAAGCTTTCCGGATTAAGGTCCCGTCGGCGGTACTGAATCCTTTCACGATGTATAGGCGGGTGATCTCGGAGACAGGGACTGCGTTTGGGTCGCGCGAGAGAAGTTTCATTTCGTCGCCGGCGCCGACTTCTCCTTCACGGGTGACCGCGAGGTAGAAACCGGTGCGGGCGCTGGCCAGGAAGCGCTTCACCATGTCGTCGGCTTGAAAGCGGATGCCGAGTTTGTAGCACGGGAGGCGAGGCTGGGTGACCACGACATGCGCGGAGCCGACGGAAAACTGGTCACCAAGATGCACTGAGTTTTCGAGCGGACCGTCGGTGGTGAAATTTTCTCCGAAGATAGCCAGCGGCAAATCCTTACCGGGAAGCTGTGTTTTCCAGAAATCGTAATGAAGGAGCGGATAGCAGTAAACGGCTTTGAACTCGCCGCCGTGGACGGTGAGATCGGCTTGACGGTCGCCGTCTAGATTCAGTTTGCGCAAGGCGACACGGCCTTCTACCGGCTCTTTGTAGATGCCGGTGGTGACGATCGTGCCATGCCAGGTTATCTCGCGAGGCAGGCCGGTGTTTACCGAGACTATCCTCATCGGGTTTCCTCGTGGTTCTGTGTTACGGGATAATCTACCATGCAGCTAACGGCGGGGGTTCGTCCAGCACGTCCGGAAAGGACGAACTTAAGAACTCGGCCTTCCAACGGCGAGGCATTAAAATCCAGCAATCTGGTGAACTGCTAAGAGTTTTGCTAAAGGCTGGTTGGATGCCGACGCGAACAGTGCTGAAGGCCGCGGCGCTACCTTCAAACCTTGAAACCTTGCGAAACGGGCTTACTTCGTGGTGCTCATT
>JABDEK010000108.1:0-493 GCA_013287135.1 Acidobacteriota bacterium
GACGAAATCTTCATCGATGCGATGATAGGAAGTTAGAAGTGCAAATACAAGGGTGCCAGGCGGTGGACTCTTTGGCGGAGTGATCGCTTCACACAGGTAATCCACTTACAACAAAACGGTTAGAGTCGGAGCACAACCAGAACGCGCGGAGTCTCTGCGGAAAATATTTTTTGACATGCTGAAGCGAACGCAGGGCTGCTCCCCTACGAGAGCGGGACTTGGGGGAAGAACTGTGTCGCTTGCTGCAACGCGGCCAAGATGCCGGGCTGCAAGCCCGGCGCTACGAAACATCCGGTACTGCGGGATAATTCTGTGACTGCGCTATGGGTCTTTGGCTCCTGCGATTTACTCTAATCTCTACAGGGACAAAAGAGGCTGTGACGGTTCAGTGTGCGACTTCGCTGAAAAGCGGGGAGGTTCTTCTTATGATTGCGACAATTATAGGCAGCACTGGGCTGACGGGGTCGTTTCTGGTCCGCAAGCTCCTAGATGA
>JABDEK010000108.1:503-11567 GCA_013287135.1 Acidobacteriota bacterium
GGCGATAACGAAGGTGATCTCCATTGCGCGCAGGCCGGTGGAGGTTCCGAACGCAAAGCTGACGGAGGTGCTGGTCCGCGATCTGGGGGAGCTGCCGTCGATTGAATCGACCATTGGCGGCGAAATTTACTTTTGTGGTCTTGGGACGACGATCAAAGCCGCGGGCAGCAAGGAGAACTTTGAAAAAGTGGATCACGACGCAGTGCTGGCCTTTGCAAAAATCGCGAAGACGCATGATGCGAGATCCTTCACATTCATTTCGGCTATGGGAGCGAACGCGAACTCGATGTTTTTTTACAATCGAGTCAAAGGGCGGACTGAGAATGATGTTAGAGCGGTTGGACTTCGCTCCTTGATCATCTTTCGGCCTGCTCTTCTGGTTGGGCCGCGGCACGAATTCCGTTTGGCGGAAACCATCGCGAGTAAGACACTCATCCCGCTTTCGCGACTCTTACCGACTGGGATTCGCGAAAGACTGATTACGCCGGCGAAACCTTTAGCGGAGCGGATGTTAGCCGATGGTAAAGCGGCGCCTACGGGAGTTCACGTTATAGAGGCGAAGGACATCTAGTGACAAGTGGGAAAGACTTAGCACCCCGTAATAAGAGGTGATTTCACAAAAGTATGCCAAGCATTTATGGCGGGCGCAGCATGCTGCGCGCCTCGACAAAAAGCAAGAAGTGACTCGTCCCGGTTACTTTTCGTTTAGCAGGGAATTGATGTAGGTGGTCATTTCGGGGCTATTCCAATTCTGGGCGCCGACGATTTTGCGGTCGAGGCGGCCGTTGCGGGTGATGACGTAGGTGTCGGGATACATGGTGGTGCCATAGGAGAGGGGGATTTGTTTGGTAGTGTCGCGGTAGGTGGGGAAGGTGATGTGGTATGTCTTCAGGAAATTCTCGTAGGCTTGCGGGTCGTCGTCCACGCTCACGCCAAGGACTGTGCCGCCTAGCGGGGCGACGCGGTGCTGCAACTGATTTAACGATTGAGTCTCTTCCACGCACGGTGGGCACCAAGTGGCCCAGAAATTCAGCAGAACCACTTTGCCGCGAAGGTCGGAGAGATGGGCAGGCTTGCCGTCGAGCGTCAGGGCGAAATCTTTGGCGGGCTTCCCGCGCAGGCTGGCCTCACCCTGTCGATAATCGGGTCGCGCGAAAAGGAAGAGAAGGCCCGCAATGAAGGCGAGAACCAGGCCAGTGTTTAGTTTCCGTTTCAGTCCTTTGTCCAAGCGACCTATAATACGAGTATCGGCGAATCGAAAGCGAGCACTTTGCGACGAGCAGATTTAGTCCCTGTAGCGCCGCAAGTGCTGGTCGATTTTCACACCCAATGGTTTCCGCGATTATTCCGGCACGAAATGAAGAAGCGTCTATCGCGCGAGCGGTGGAATCGGTGGCGGCACAGCCGGAGATTGGCGAAGTGATTGTAATAAACGACCAGTCCACCGACCGGACGGGCGCGATTTTGGCTGAGCTCGTCGCGCGCATACCCAAGCTGAAAATTTTAAATACTGGGGATGCGCTGCCGCCGGGTTGGGCTGGCAAGAATTACGCGGTTTCTATTGGCGCAGCCGCGGCGTCGGCGGATTGGCTGCTTTTCACCGACGCTGACACTTATCATTTGCACGGGTCCACGCGGCGGGCGCTGTGCGATGCGGTGGAACATGATGCGGTGCTGGTCTCGTACTCGCCGGAGCAGGAATTGGGATCGTTCTGGGAGCGCGCGCTGATTCCGTTTGTCTATTGCAGGCTGGCGAATAAGTTTTCCTTTGCGCGAGTGAACGATCGTGGGCAGCCGGATGCGGCGGCGAATGGGCAGTTTCTATTATTGCTGCGTGAGGTTTACGAAAAGCTGGGCGGCCATACGGCGATTGCGGGGCAGATTCTGGAGGATGTAGCGCTCGCGCGTCGAGTAAAGGGCGCGGGCTATGGGATTTACTTCACCGCGCCGTTTGGAACTGTGCGCACCAGGATGTACAGAAATTTTCGCGCGATGTGGCAGGGGTGGACGAAAAATTTGTATCCGTTGATGGGTGGGAAACCGACGAGCGTTCTAGTTGAGATTGCGGATGTGTTCCCGTGGATTGAATGTTTGCTGATTGGCCTGGTGTCGGTGGCATCAGCGCGGCGGCACGTGGCGCCGGCGTGGTTCCTGCCTGTGCTTGCGGCATTTCTGCTGGCGGGGAGAGCGTTTCGATACGGAGTGGACCTTTACCGGAATCTGTATCCGGTGGGGTACATCCAATATTACATCCCGGGCTTGTGCCTTTACTGCGCGGCGTTGATAGCTTCGTGGTGGAAGAATGCGCACGGAGTTGTTCGATGGAAGGGGCGGGCTTACCCGGCAAGGACCGCATGATACGCGTCACACGGAAAGTCGAATTCAGCGCGGCCCATTTTTATCACAATCCGAATTTTTCTGCGGATGAGAACCGGCGCGTTTTTGGGAAGTGCAATAATCCGCACGGGCATGGACATAACTATGTTTTGGAAGTGACGATTGCGGGCGAGCCGGATCCGACGACCGGGATGGTTTTGGATTTGAAAGAGCTGAAGGATATTTTGGAGACGGAAGTGATGGAGCGAATGGACCATCGACATCTAAATTACGAGGTTCCGGAATTGACCGGGCAGATTCCAACGTGCGAAAACATTGCGGCGGTTATTTGGAAGCTGCTGGAGCCGAAGATCAAGAGTGGAAAGTTGGACAGGGTGCGGCTCTATGAGTCTCCCGAACTCTTCGTGGATGTTAATGCTGGGAATGGTGCGCGGGCGTGAAAATTTCGTTGACCAAGCGGTATCGCTTTGCTGCTTCGCACCGGCTGTACACGCCTAGGTTGAGTGAAGCGGAAAACAAGCGTGTTTACGGGAAATGCAGCAATGCTTATGGACACGGGCACAACTACGTGGTCGAAGTTACGGTGACCGGGCCGGTGGATCCTGAGACGGGGATGATCGCGAATGTGGGAGAACTTGATCCCTTTGTGCAAAGGGAAGTCATCGAGCCGTTCGATCAGAGATTTCTGAATGAGGAAGTGCCGGAATTTCGGGAACAAGTGGCGACGACGGAGAATGTTTGCCGCGAGATTTTCCGGCGGCTGAAAAGCTTTCCGTCGGCTAAGCTGGAGCGGGTTCGAGTTGAGGAAACGAGTAAGAACAGTTTTGAGATTGAAGCGGATGTGGGTGCGTTTGACGAGGTACGGGTAAGCAGAGGAGCCACGACACAATGAGTGAGACGAGCGAGATTATCATTCCGCCCACGGCGGGAACGGAAAGCATTGCAGACCTGGTGCGCAAAATGATTGTGCTGTTGGGAGAAAATCCCGACCGCGAAGGACTGCGGCGCACGCCGGAACGGTTTGAGAAGGCTTTGCGTTTTTTGACCAGCGGATACCGCCAGGACCCCGACAAGTTGCTGAATGGTGCGATGTTCAGCGTGTGTTATGACGAGATGGTAGTGGTGAAAGACATGGAGGTATACAGCTTGTGCGAACACCACCTGCTGCCGTTTTTTGGGCGCTGCCATGTGGCGTACATTCCCTCGAAAAAAGTGGTGGGGCTGAGCAAAATCGCGCGGCTGGTGAACATGTTCGCGCGGCGGCTGCAAATTCAGGAGAGGTTGACGAGCCAGATTGCGGAGGCGATTCAGGAGCATCTGAATCCGCAGGGAGTGGGAGTGATCGTCGAGGCGCGGCATCTGTGCATGGTGATGCGCGGGGTGGAAAAGCAGAATTCGATGGCGACGACCAGTGCGATGCTCGGTGCGTTTCGCGATAACAAGCAAACGCGAGACGAATTTTTATCGCTTGTCAATTCCCATAAAGCCTGATTTGAGCGGGTGAAGAGGCCGAACCAGCGGAAATTCGCTTTGAGCTAGAGAGCCTCTGTGCTAGCATTTTTGGTGATCGAAGAAGAGATAAGAGCGTAGAGCAGGGCACGACGATTCAGGGGGAGGGGGCAAGTTGATGGAAGCTAAAGCGGAGTTGATCGAGCAGTTCCGGACACATCCGAAGGATACAGGCTCACCGGAAGTGCAAATCGCATTGTTGAGCGAGCGCATTAGCTACCTCACCACTCACCTAAAGTCCCACGCGAAGGATCACGCCTCGCGGCGGGGGTTGATCATGATGGTCAACAAACGCCGACGGCTGCTGGACTACCTGAATCGGCGCGACCCGAATAGGTATCGCGAGATTGTGGAACGACTCAGCTTGCGTAAGTAGTGCGCTTTCCTGGGCGGCCATTCGGGCTGCGTTGTTCATCCGCACAAAAGAAAGATTTCCAGGCGACCTGCGGGCCGGCGCAAGCGTGCGGCGCGAGAATGTTTGAACTGTAGTGTACCGCTCCTTTCTTCGCAATTGTCCTTCCTCGATGTACTTCCCGAGAGTTGTCTCTCGTATCTGAACCAAGCTCCGATGAAGCGGAGAAAAAAGGACGTGTTTGATGTTTGAAAAAGTAAGTTTAGAAGTAGGCGGGCGCACTTTGTCGTTTGAAACGGGCAAGATTGCCCGGCAGGCGCACGGCGCAATCGTTGCGCGCTATGGCGATACGGTAGTGCTGGCTACGGCCTGCATGGATAACAAAGCTACCGATAAAGATTTTCTACCTTTGACTGTGGATTACCGCGAATTCACCTATTCGGCAGGAAAAATTCCCGGAGGATTTTTTAAGCGCGAAGGAAGGCCGTCGGAGCGCGAGATTTTGACTTCGCGTTTGACCGACCGGCCGCTGCGGCCGCTGTTCCCCGAAGGCTGGTCGAATGAAACGCAGATCGTTGCCATGGTGCTTTCGGCGGACAGCGAAAATGATCCGGACGTGATTGCGGTTACGGCGGCGTCTGCGGCGCTGTTTATTTCGAAGATTCCGTTTGAGAAGCCGATTGCGGCGGTTCGCGTGGGATTGATCGACGGCAAGCTTGTGGTCAATCCGACAGTGGCGGAGCAGAAGACCAGCTTGATGAATTTGATTGTGGCGGGGTCGGACGAAGCGATCGTGATGGTGGAATCCGGCGCGCTGGAAGTTTCCGAAGAGGTGGTGGCGGATGCGTTGGAATTCGCGCACGCGGAGATTCGCAAGATTGTGGCTGCCATTCGCGAGCTGCAAAGCAAGGTGAAGCCAGAGAAGGTTAAGGTTACGCCACCTGCGTTTGACGAAGCGATGTTCAAGCAGATGCAGAAAGAATACGGCGACAAACTGCGCGATGCGGTGGACACGCAGAAGCATCCGAAGACGGAAAGCTACGCGTTGGTGGATGCCATCAAAGCGGAAATCATGAAGGCCATTCCGGAAGAAGACTCGGAAAAGCGCAAGTTGGCAGCCCGAGCGTTCGAGCGGCTTCGCGAGCGAATCTTCCGTGACGATATGCTGGAGCGCAAACGGCGTCCGGATGCGCGGCCGTTTGACCAGATTCGGCAGATCACGTGCGAGGTTGGCGTTCTGCCGCGCGCGCACGGATCGGCGCTCTTTACACGCGGCGAGACACAGGCTCTGGCGACTGCCACTCTGGGCACTAAGGAAGACAGGCAGCGGCTGGACCTGCTCTTCGAAGAGGAAACATTTAAGCGGTTCATGCTGCACTACAATTTCCCGCCGTTTTCGGTAGGCGAAGTGAAATTCCTTCGCGGGCCGGGACGGCGTGAAATTGGACACGGTGCGTTGGCCGAGCGGGCGTTGGCTAATCTGCTTCCGCCGGAAGAGGATTTCCCTTACGCGGTGCGCGTAGTCTCCGACATTCTGGAGTCGAACGGGTCGTCGTCAATGGCCACCGTTTGCGGCGCTTCACTCGCGTTGATGGATGCGGGCGTTCCGCTCAAGTCCGCATGCGCGGGGATAGCCATGGGCTTGGTGGTGGAAGGCGAGAAATACGCGATCTTGACCGACATTGCCGGTGCGGAAGACCACTACGGCGACATGGACTTCAAGGTGGCCGGAACGCGGCAGGGAATTACTGCGCTACAAATGGACATCAAGGTGAGCGGCGTGAGCATCGCGATGATGCGTGAAGCGCTGGCACAGGCGAAGCGGGCGCGGTTGGAAATCCTGGATAAGATGGACGCCACGATTTCTACCGGCCGCGCGGAAATTTCAACGTATGCTCCGCATCTTTTCATGTTGAGCATTCCAACGGATAAGATTCGCGACCTGATCGGGCCGGGCGGAAAGAAAATCCGCGGAATTATTGAAGCCACGGGCGTGAAGATTGACGTGATGGATGACGGCAAGGTTCACGTGTTTGCGTCGAGCGGAAAAGGCGCGGAAGAAGCGCTGAAGATGATTCGCGACGTCACGGCGACGGCTGAGATCGGAAAGACTTATCTCGGCACCGTCGTACGCATCGCGGAGTTCGGCGCATTCGTCGAGATTTTCCCCGGGACGGATGGGTTGCTGCACATCAGCGAAATTGCGGAAGCACGGATTCGGGCGGTTCGCGACGAGTTGAAGGAAGGCGACCAGATCCTGGTGAAAGTGCTGGCCATCGAGGGGAACAAAATCCGGTTGAGCCGCAAGGCGGTGTTGCGCGATCAGCGCGACAAGCTGCCCAAGACGGAAACGGCGACCGCCGAAGGCCACTCCTAGATCGTTTCAGGAAATAAAAGTCAGATTCAAACCGGGGACTTAGGGCAAAGGCTCTAAGTCCCTTTTTGTTGATACCTACTTCTGCCCGTCGAATTTGCGGAGGGTGCTGGAGAATGTGTTGAACGTAAAAGAAGATAATCTCAAGTCATGAAATCCACGGGTTCTGGCAGGCAATATTTCGAGATCGTCAGAAACCCAACTGAATATTAGGTGGCAGCCCTCTGGAGTCTTTCTGACCATCCAAAACGGGGCGATAGGTGCACCCAGGAAACCGCCTGTCCCAAGGATTAAGAAATCGGGTTGCCGACTCCCGTCCAATAAACCTGCCTAGCCACGAAGAACGAAGACCGCGTTTCGTATTGCCATTTGTTACCTATAGGCTTTTTCGCGAACTACGATTTCGTCGGTCATTAGGAGATTCAGAACTGCCTCTGGCAGTACTACAACCCGCTTTGGATTTTCTTCGGTGCTAAAGTGCGTTTGGTCAAGGTGAGAAGCATCGGCTGAAGATCTGTGGTTCGCGACGAAATTAATTATAACAACCGCCAACATAACGAGAGCCCAAAGTCTTAGTTGCATTGAATATATTACCCGAAAGGAAGAGCGGCTATTTTTCTGGCGAGGAGACGCGTTCGATGCGGGCGCCGATGTCGCGGAGTTTGTCTTCGATGCGCTCGTAGCCGCGATCGATGTGATAGACGCGGTCGATCCAGGTAGTGTTGTCGGCGACTAGGCCGGCGAGGACGAGCGAAGCGCTGGCGCGCAGGTCGGATGCTGTGACCGGGGCGCCGCTGAGCGGCGTGGGGCCGGTGACGATGGCGAGATTTCCGTCCACGACGATATTGGCGCCCATGCGCATGATTTCGCTGGCATGCAGGTAGCGATTTTCGAAGATAGTTTCGCGGACGTGCGAAACGCCGGTGGCTTGCGTGGCTAGCGCCATGAATTGGGCTTGCATGTCCGTGGCGAAGCCGGGGTATTCCTCGGTGGTGATGTCAGCGGCAACGAGTTTCTTCGCGGCGCGCACTCGGAGCTTGCCGTTTCCTTCGCACTTAATTTCCACGCCGCATTCTTTCAGCTTGTTTATTACGGCGACTAAATGATGCGGCTCGCAACTCGTCAGCAGCAAGTCGCCACCTGTAATAGCTCCGGCGACGAGAAAAGTGCCGCACTCGATGCGGTCGGGGATGATGGTGTGCGCCGCGCCGTGCAGGCTCGGGACGCCTTGCACTCGAAGAGTGGAGGTGCCCACGCCAGCGATTTTGGCTCCCATTTTAATGAGGAGTTCGGCGAGATCAGTAACTTCCGGCTCGAGCGCCGAATTCTCAAGTATGCTTTCACCTTCCGCGAGTACAGCGGCAGTCAAAATATTTTCCGTGCCGGTTACGGTGATTTTCGGGAAACGGAAAGTTGCGCCGCGCAGACGTTTCGCGCGCGCTTCGACGTAGCCATGTTCCATCTTAATTTGCGCGCCAAGTGTTTCCAGAGCTTGAATGTGAATGTCGATTGGACGCGCTCCGATGGCGCATCCGCCAGGGAGTGAAACGCGTGCATAGCCGAAACGGGCGACCAGCGGGCCAAGAGTCAGCACCGAAGCGCGCATCGTTTTAACCAGCTCGTAAGGAGCTTCTTGCAACGAAACCGTTTCGGCTTGAATGGTAAATTCGCTGGGCGGCAGATCCGGGCTTTCGACGCGGCAGCGCATATGCGCGAGAAGCTTAGCCATGGTGATGATGTCGCGCACATGCGGAATATTGTGCAGGGTTACGGGTTCGTTGGTGAGTAGCGCGGCAGCCATGCACGGCAAAGCGGCGTTTTTTGCTCCGCTGATTCGGACCGTGCCTTCTAATTTGCGTCCGCCCTGAATTTTGAATCGATCCATGCTAATTCCTCTTCCTTGGCGGGCGGGGATGCTTTGCGATGGGTAATTCCAAAGCTTGCCGTAGGTGGCCGCCGGATTGTTGCAAACGGCGCCGCGCTTCGCTCGCATCGGCGCTCGTTTTGAGCATCACGAGCGCTACCGGCAGATCGTGTTGCGATTGACGCAGCGCTTGTTCCGCTGCTGACACGGTTGCGCCAGAAGCTTCCTGAAGTATTCGTGCTCCGCGCTGCCTTAACTTCTGATTTGTGAGCGCCACGTAAACCATCCAGTTTTCGTAAACTCTGCCGAGCCGCACCATCGAACCGGTAGACAGCAAGTTGAGAACCATTTTTTGCGCGGTGCCGGCTTTCAAGCGGGTTGAGCCGCTGATTGCTTCCGGACCAGTTTCAGGCGCAATGACGATATTCACGGCGCGTGCGAGCGGCGATCTTGAATTAGACGTCACGGCGACGGTTACCGCACCGTGTTTTCTTGCGAACTGCATAGCGCCGATCACGTAAGGTGTCGTTCCGCTCGCCGCCAAGCCAACGACTACGTCACCACGTTTAACACCTGCTTTGCGCAAATCTCTCGCACCATTTTTGGTAGAATCTTCAGCGCCTTCTACTGCGCCTCGTACTGCCCGCGAGCCGCCCGCGATGATGGCTTGCACCATTTTCGGCGACGTGCCGAAGGTGGGCGGACACTCGGCTGCGTCCAGAACCGCGAGGCGTCCGCTGGTTCCCGCGCCGACGTAAAAAAGACGTCCGCCCGCGCGAAAACTTTTCACGATAGCGTCCACGGCACGCGCGATTTTCGGCAGCTCGTGAAGTACCGCAAGAGCGACGCGTGCGTCTTCAGCATTGAGAACGCGTAGAATGTCGACCGTGGACTTCCGGTCGAGTCCGCGAGTACGAGGATTTCGCTGCTCGGTTTTTAACGCCTTCAAAGCGACGCGCCTCTCAAAGCCTCAAATGATTATACCGAGGGCTGGGGCGGAGTTCGCGGGCGGCGAGTGATTCCGAAGGGCGTTGTGACGTTGAAGTTATTGAACAGAAGCAGGCTGACTTGCCAGGCCAAGGGCCTGCCTGATGGCGTCATGTACGGCGGGACGCAATTGGCGGATTTGTTCGTTGGCGCGGGTAGGGTTCACGCGATTCGTTAGCAGGATGACGAAAAGATCGCGGTCAGGGTCGATCCAGAGAGACGTGCCGGTTCTGCCCTAAAAACAGAAGTTGTAGAAAACAAAACATTAAACTCCGTCCAACCGGGGCCAGAACAGCGATTAGGGATTCCCGAATTTCCACTGTTTCGCACGTTCCTGCCTGCGCCAAATTACCAGTGCTAACCCGCTCCAGCGTCCTATACCGGTGGGTCGAATCTAATACCTCAGCAAGCCTGGCGAAATGGAAGAACACATAAAAACTACCGAAAAAGATCCCGTCTGTGGAATGACGGTTGATCCCGACCGCGCCGCGGCGCAATCCGTCCAGGACGGAAAGGCTTTCTACTTCTGCTGCCAGAGCTGCGCCACAAAATTTGCCGCCTCGCCCGAAAAATATCTCGGCGCAGCAAGCTCTACGCCGACCGCTAGCGGGCCCGTTCAACTAATAGGAATAAAATCAGCGCAACCCAGCCCGGCGCCCGCATCGCAAGCTTCACCGCCAAAACGACGTGTCGCCGCCGACTACATCTGCCCGATGGATCCGGAAGTCCACCAGGATCACCCGGGAGCATGTCCCAAATGTGGAATGGCACTCGAACCCGCCATCCCCACTCTGCCAGCCACCCGCATCGAGTACACCTGCCCGATGCATCCGGAGATAGTCAGATCTGAACCGGGCTCCTGCCCCATCTGCGGCATGGCGCTAGAACCTCGTGACGTTACCGCGGACCAGGACGAAAATCCCGAGCTCGTCAACATGACTCGGCGCTTCTGGGTCAGCGTCGCGCTGACCATTCCGATACTTCTTCTGGCAATGTCCGACCTGATTCCCGGCCAGCCCGTCCAAAATATCCTGTCGCCCCGCGCGATAGCCTGGATCGAGTTATTCCTGGCCACGCCAGTGGCCTTATGGGCCGGTTGGTTTTTCTTCGAACGCGGCGGAGCCTCCATCGTCAACCGCAGTCTCAACATGTTTACGCTGATCGCTCTGGGCACTGGCACCGCGTACGTTTACAGCGTGATCGCTGTCTTATTCCCCCAAGTTTTCCCAGATACTTTCCGCGTGAGGGGGGGCGGCGTTCCGATTTATTTCGAAGCCGCAGCGGCAATCACCACGCTCGTGCTACTCGGTCAAGTTTTAGAGTTGCGCGCTCGCAGCCGGACGTCCACGGCGATTCGGTCGCTCTTAAAACTTTCGCCAAAATCAGCGCGCCTCGTTCGTGCCAACGGAACCGAGATCGACGTCCCAGTCGAGCACATCGCCGCCGGCGATTTGTTACGCGTGCGCCCCGGCGAAAAAGTTCCGGTGGACGGAGTCATTACCGAGGACGAAAGCTCCGTGGACGAATCCCTGATGACCGGCGAACCTATCCCGGTCGAGAAATCACCCGGTGCGCGCGTGATTGGCGGCACCGTCAATGGCACCGGAAGTTTCATCATGCGCGCCGACCGTGTGGGGAGCG
>JABDEK010000109.1:0-3080 GCA_013287135.1 Acidobacteriota bacterium
GAAGTCCATGTCCTGCCTAAAATAAAGCATTTAAAATTAACATTTTACAGAAATCCCAAAAAACATAATGTTGTTTGTATACGATTTTCCATATACATACATGTGAAAATGAATGTTTAACGGTATTAGCTGGCAGTATCAACAGCCGCACCGATACTGTAGCTTGAGATTTTGACCTACTACCACAAATGTAGAAGATTTGGGCCTTTAGGGCCTCCGTCCGGCCGGGCCCAAAAAGAGGTTCTCCGCTCGGATCGAATCCAACTTACGGGAACATTTCTAAAGACCATTGACGCACCGGCCGTAAAAATCTCCCCTGTTTACCAACGTGTTAACATCGGTCAGTTATGTAGGTTGAGCCCAAGCTAAAGAGGAAGCGACATTCTGAAACTTAGCGAGCGATAAATCGACCGTGGTCCAAACCACTTCTAACCGGCACTGACTCACAAACAGAAATCGTCGTAATTTCATCAAAAACAGGCCACCGGCAGATTTCTAACCGGTACCAGAATTGACATTACGATTTCAACATGCCGCAGCATTCTTCGCCGCTCCCCCCGATGTTGCAAGTAATCTGCGGCCCGACTCGCGTTCTTCACATAAAATTTTCCGCCCACATAATTTTCCTGAGATTAATGCTTGACTCCAAAATTGTCTTTCTGTAGGATGGGGGTTCGTCTGTAGTTCTTCCAGTTGACCTGGGAGTACCTGCTCTTTGACAATCGGATGATACATGCCAGAACCCGTTTGGTTACTGCTTTGTTCCAAGTGTACCGGAGCAAAGCGAATTGAGATAAACCGAGCGATTTAAAGTTCGTTACCAATCGTGGCAACTCGATGCAAATCGAATCTTGTCACGGATGGAACACCAGATTTCAAACGAGAGTTTGATCCTGGCTCAGAGCGAACGCTGGCGGCGTGCTTAACACATGCAAGTCGAACGCGCAGCATTCTGTAGCAATACAGGGTGTGGGCGCGTGGCGAACGGGTGCGTAACACGTGGATAACCTTCCTTCAGGTGGGGAATAACCCAGTGAAAATTGGGCTAATACCGCATAACATGACGATGGCACATGCTGTTGTCTTCAAAGGCGCAAGTCGCCAGAAGAGGGATCCGCGGCCGATTAGCTTGTTGGCGAGGTAATGGCTCACCAAGGCATTGATCGGTAGCCGGACTGAGAGGTTGACCGGCCACACTGGAACTGAGACACGGTCCAGACTCCTACGGGAGGCAGCAGTGGGGAATCTTGCACAATGGACGAAAGTCTGATGCAGCAACGCCGCGTGGGGGATGAAGCTTCTCGGAGTGTAAACCCCTTTCGACCCGGAAGAATGCCCGCAAGGGCTTGACGGTACGGGTATAAGAAGCCCCGGCTAACTACGTGCCAGCAGCCGCGGTAATACGTAGGGGGCCAGCGTTGCTCGGAATTACTGGGCGTAAAGGGTCCGTAGGCGGTGCGGCAAGTCGAGAGTGAAATCCCTAGGCTTAACCTAGGGGCTGCTAGCGAAACTGCCGTGCTAGAGTGTGAGAGAGGCGAGTGGAATTACGGGTGTAGCGGTGAAATGCGTAGATATCCGTAGGAACATCCGAGGCGAAAGCGGCTCGCTGGATCACAACTGACGCTGAGAGACGAAAGCTAGGGGAGCAAACAGGATTAGATACCCTGGTAGTCCTAGCCCTAAACCATCAGGACTTGGGGTTTGCCCTGTACGGGGCAAGTCCCGTAGCTAACGCGTTAAGTCCTGCGCCTGGGGAGTACGGTCGCAAGGCTGAAACTCAAAGGAATTGACGGGGGCCCGCACAAGCGGTGGAACATGTGGTTCAATTCGACGCAACGCGAAGAACCTTACCTGGGCTTGAACCGCACAGGACCAGCTTGAGAAATCAGGCCTTCCCGCAAGGGACCTGTGTAGAGGTGCTGCATGGCTGTCGTCAGCTCGTGCCGTGAGGTGTTGGGTTAAGTCCCGCAACGAGCGCAACCCTTACTCATAGTTGCTACCCGCAAGGGAGAACTCTATGAGGACTGCTCCGGATAACGGAGAGGAAGGTGGGGATGAGGTCAAGTCAGCATGGCCTTTATGTCCAGGGCTACACACGTGTTACAATGCGCGCCACAAAGCGTCGCGAACCCGCGAGGGGGAGCTAATCGCAAAAAAGCGCGCTCAGTTCGGATTGCAGTCTGCAACTCGACTGCATGAAGCCGGAATCGCTAGTAATGGCGCATCAGAACGGCGCCGTGAATACGTTCCCGGGCCTTGTACACACCGCCCGTCACATCACGAAAGTGGGCTGTACTAGAAATCGCCGAGCCAACCGCAAGGAGGCAGGCGCTCAAGGTATGACTCATGATTGGGGTGAAGTCGTAACAAGGTAGCCGTAGGAGAACCTGCGGCTGGATCACCTCCTTTCTAAAAGAAAAGGGAGTACGACCTGCTTCGGTAGCAGGCACGACTCTTCATCCCGGATCTTAGGATCTCGGGAGCTCGGTCCGCTTATCTCCTCGACTTGTCGAGCAGATAAGCACTCAATGGGCCGGACGGGTTCTGGTAAGTCTCATCCGAAGTCAAAGAGTTTGCAGACAAACGCAAGCCCCGGTTCAATGAAAATTGAGCCGGGGCTTTTTGTTTTGCATCCTCCTTTATTTTTCCGCATCTTAAAACCGCATCGCTCACATATTCGTTCGGTCCATGTCCAAACATCGGGTGAAAACAAAGATCGATTCCGCAGCAGGTGTTGCCACGTATCAGCATGTGCGAGAGAGCTTTGCTCGCCAAGGTCTGATGAAACATCTCGGCACGGAATTAACAGCCCTCGACCTGGGTAAATGTGAAATCCGAGTGCGGCACGGCGCGGAACTTACGCGGCAGCACGGATTATGCGGCCTACACCATGATGGCGGCGGATTCCAGCGTTCTCGCCGTGGAATACAAAATCATTCTGTCGCGCCGGCTGAAGGAGACCTGTTGATAGCTCGAGGCCGCGTTTTGCGTTCTGGTAGAACTTTGAAGATTTGTGCCGCGGATGTTTTTGTGGTGGAGGGCAAGCAGGAGATTTTGTGCGCGACGTCGCTCTCCACGAT
>JABDEK010000109.1:3090-6249 GCA_013287135.1 Acidobacteriota bacterium
CTCCACGATTATGGCGTTACTTGGTCAGTCAGACTCCTCGCGATCGCGCCGTCGCGCCGCAAAGTGATTCCCGACAATTACATTTATATGCCTGCTGACCGAAGTCTCGAAATGCGAGAAACTATGCCTTTGCCAGCTTCCTGCCAATCCAGCGAGGTCTAGGATGAAGTACTTTCGATTGCTGTTGATGTCTTTGCTGGCAGCTTTCCTTCTGCTCGGAATGTCGTCAGCCGCGCGGGTTTCTATGTTTCACGCTGGAATGATCGCTCTGGGATTTTCTTCGCAAGATTCGCAGTCGCCGCGAACGTTCCTGGGCCCCGACGAACGCTATAAAGCTGACATCCTCGTCGTGGTTGCCCATCCTGATGACGAAGCCGCAGTCACGCCCTACCTCGCGCGAGCTATCGATGAAGGCAAGCGCGTTGCGGTGGTTTATGGCACGCGAGGCGGAAGTGGCGCGAACCAAGCTGGAGCCGAGCATGCTGCTGCTCTGGCCGACATTCGGGAGATTGAAGCGCGGAAAGCTTGCGCGACGCTTGGAATTGCGAATGTTTGGTTTCTGGGTGGCAAAGATACCGCAAGTCAAAACGTGCAGCAGTCGCTGGCCACCTGGGGACATGGAGCGACACTCGAGGAGATGGTGCGGCTCGTGCGGCTGACCCGGGCCGAAGTTATTCTTACGTTTTTTCCCGGCGTATTCATCGGTGAAAATCATGGCGACCATCAGGCAGCGAGTGTGCTCGCCACTGAAGCGTTCGATCTAGCCGGCGATTCGGCCGCATTCGCATCTCAGGTGGCTGGGCCAACACGCCGCTTGGAACCCAATCTCGAAAATTTGCGGCCCTGGCAGCCCAAGAAAATTTATTACTTTGATGCTCCCGATACTGCAAACTTTAAAAATTCGGGACCGTCCTACTCAGTCACTGGAATTTCGAAATCTCGCCATATCCCTTATTGGCATGTCGCCCTCGAATCGTTTAAGGCGCACGAAACCCAAGAAAAAAAGTACATCGATTCCCTCGGCAAGATGAGCGAGCAAGAGTTGGAAAAGCAGGCCACCGATCCGCAGGGCGGCTGGGGCTCCGAGCAAACATTTGTTTTGGGAAAATCGATGGTCGGAGGAAATGTAACGGGAGATATCTTCGAAAACATTTCCGCTTCTCCAGCGGTTCCAGCTCCCCGGATATTTCCGTCGGCGCCTTTGCCCACTCAGGTTTCGATCGAACTAGGCGGTCCATGGAGTTTCTACCGAGATTTCCGCCTGGCCCATGGCTTGGAGCGATTGCCCAGGCTAGATGCTCCGGAAATTGCTGTTGCCGCCGGCGGCACGCTTGAAATTCCGGTATGGCTGCATAATCCTACGAACACCATACAAGAAATCAAGCTCAGTGTAACGGTACCGAAGGAATGGACTGTGAACAATGGGGCCGATCTCTATTCGGTAAGATCCGGTGAAAACGACGCAGCGACAATTGAGATTGCTGTGCCGCAACTTCCAGCGTCTGAAACTAAATCGAAAGAGATCAGCGAGGTTTTCGTTACCGGGGAGTCAAACGGCCAAAACATCGGCACGATTAAGCTACGGGCGCAGTTGCGTTCACACGCGCTTCCGCAGTAGGAGCTCTCGTTCCCATTGCGTCACATTGCTGGACTGCATGCGTCAGGTGCTAGGACGCATGCAGTTGTCGCGGGCCGGTCCTGCCCGACTACGATCTTCTTATGGGCCAGGAACGAATATCTTATCGGCCGCTGAGATATCTACCCCGTGCTGTTCTGTTCGGACCTTAAACGGTCGGAGTTCGCCTTTGGGCTTCTTCGCACGCTCGGTGGCCCAAGTCAGCCAATATTGATTTTTTAAGACCATATCCAGCTGTTGAAGAAATGGCGCGTATGACACTGGCGTGAAAAATCCTTGAAAGAAAGCTTCTCCGCCAGTGGCATCCGCTATCTTGGCGAGATTGCTCTGCCCCAGGTTCAGGCGAAACGAGTTTCGGGTGGGACGACCCACACCGGTGGCAAAGAGCGTATGAATCATGACTCCGGCTTTTTGTGCGTTGATGACGGTGGAATCAACATCCGGGCTGATCGGGTAGTCGCCACGGAAACGATCGATGCCGTCTGCGATTAACAGAATTTCACGACGAGCACCGGCTGTTACCGGCCATCCCTTTATGAGGCTCATCACCGAAAGGTAGATACTCGAATACGCGCCAGTGTATCCCAGAGGGATGCGCACAGATTTTGCAACGGCTTCGTGGTCGGTACTGAATTGAGATACTGGCTGAACGGTGCCATTACTCGCATAAAACACGCCGATGGCAGTGCTAGCCGGCTGGGAACTGATGAAGTTTTTCAAATCACTGAGTTGGGTGGCAAGGTCCTGGCTGTCCGCATCGTCAATAACGATAGCCAGTTGAAGCGCGGCTTTGTCTCCCTGCGCCGGAACCCAGTTGCTAACCTCTCGCTTTTGTTTCCCCTCGGTGACGTTTATGTCTTGTTTTCCAAGCGCAGGCGGGGCGGTGTATTTGGGCCCAAGCGCCGTTACAACGGTCGTTACCTGGACATTGGAGGATGATGCTTGATCCTGTGCGTGGGTTGGAAATAGACTCGCTAGAACGGCTGCAAAAATCAAGAGAGCCCGGGAAATGTAACCGACCTTATGCATTTCTGCCTCCTACAAAGATAGCTTTAACAAGTCGTCTTAACCTGGGAGAACTGCATTCAGGGTAAAATTTCCTTGCGGGCGTAACTGTATTAAGGGAAACGCCTTTGTGTCAAGTCAGAGGATAACGACTGTCAGTAAACCAATGTGAGCTGTTTTCTGCGCTCGACCCATTCCTGAGTTGCGAAAATTCTAGGAGTAAGTTCGATCAGCCGCGGAAGCATATTGAACACAGCCACCGGCCCCCATTCCGTTCCCTTTCGAGTGCGGAATCCTTTTTTGTTGAGTTCCTCTGCAACCTTGGTCAAGGAAATATCTTGGATGATGAGTTCCATCATGGATAGAAGAAATTGCATCTCGGTAGGATTTTCCTCGAGGTGTTCGCAATCCCCTGAGACGCGCGTGCCGAACGGAGCGTCTTCGACCGTGGCGCTTGGTCCTTCAGTCTCCAGTTCCTTTTCACGTTCCCATTCGATGCCTACCATGCGCCAGCCTGC
>JABDEK010000109.1:6259-11486 GCA_013287135.1 Acidobacteriota bacterium
GACGCTGCTTCAAGTACTCGGGGTCGAGATTGCCTTCCAGCGATTCCCTAATGCGTTCCAGTTTTGCCATACGCCCTCCTTTGTCTCGAAGAGATATTTTTGAACTACACAATCAATCTGCCGCCTTCAGACAAATGCGCTGCTCATTTCCCATTTGCTTCATTCGCTGCAACGGCCCGCTCGTGTTGCTGCAACCAGGATTGCATAAGTGGCTGCTGATGCGCGCGGACATCGATGCAGCCGTTGATTTGCTCTAGTGTCAATTTTAGTTCACGTTCGGCGGCAGGAATCTTGTGCTCGGAAAAAAACTGCTGTACTTCGTCGCGCTTACTCGTATCGCAAAAGACGCTGGCAGCCTGTACCAGGGTGGCCTCGGAATAATTACTGAGTTTGGTTTCTATCTCGGGCCAATGTTGTCGGACAAATTCCCAAGTCAACTGTCGCCCAGCAGGGTTTGCCATAACTGCACGAATCACTTGCGGTGCATCTTGTGCACGCATAGCCGGAGAAATTGCGAAATTCAGGGTTCGAGTGAGTAGGGCTGGGTCGCTGAACAGGCAAAACGCCTGCCCAAAGACGATAAATTCTTCCTGCGTCTTGATTTGCCCGAAATGGGCGAGGATGCGGTTGTACAACGCAGCATCTCCCTCGCGAACGGCTATGCCAACGGCTGCAAAAAGCAAGGTTTGATCAACGGGTTGGCCATTGAGCGCTTTATCAAATAAGTCTCGCGACATTTGTATCACTTTGGGTTCGCGACCCACCGCTCCGAGTATGGTTAGAAGACTAGCGCGCAGCGAACGCGTTTCATCAGAATCTTTGGGGCCTGAAACCCATCCGAGTTTCTCGACGACTGGACCATACGTGTTGCGAACCCAGGCCTGGTACTGAGCGCGATCTGCGTCGGTAACCAGGTAATCGCCTGCGAAGGTGAGTTGATTCGACACGAAGTTCATCACAGCGGCAGAGTTATCGTCCTTCATGTCTTGGGCGAGCGATAAAACGTCTCCGACGGTCAAGCGATTCAAACTAACCTGCGCGATGACGTCGTTTAAGAGCAGATAGCGTTCGTCCGAGGAAAGCGTACGTTCGGCGGAGGATGAGATAAGTTTCAAGTTTGCCGAATCGTAGCCTGAGCGGTAATAGCCGCGAGCGCCTGCATTACCATAGACTGCAGATCCACACGCGGGCAGGATGACCTCCTGCTCTTTCGAGGACAAGAGTTGACACTTCTCATCTTTCCCGGTCTTCAGGCAAACAGGAATCTGCCACTGCTCTTTCGAACCCGCCTCAAATATGGTGCGATCGGAAAAATAACGCTGTTGCGAGAGTGTGACCTTTGTCTTGCCATCGTTACAGGTGGTCTTCAAAGTGACAAGCGGCACGCCCGGTTGCTTCACGAAACTTTCCATAATGCGATCCACAGGCTGGTGCGATACTTGGGTAATCTCTTTCCAGAAATCTTCCGAAGTAGCGTTGGCGTAGGAATATTTTGCCAGGTAGGAATTCACTCCGTTGCGAAAGACGTCTTGGCCGACGTCGCCTTCCACCATGGAGAGCACCGCTGCCGCTTTGTTATAAGTAATACTGTCGAATAGTTCCTGTATTTGAGCTGGGGTCTCAGCGTGGGCCTCAATCGCGCGAGTGGAACTGAGCGAGTCCGTATCCATGGCGCCTGTGCTGGAACTGACCGCATCAGTCTGCATATTCCACTCGGGTTTCCAAGCTTCTATGGGCTTGAAAGACATCCAGGTGGCGAATCCCTCGTTTAGCCAAATGTCATCCCACCACCTCATGGTGACCAAGTCGCCAAACCACTGGTGCGCCATTTCATGCGCCACAAGGTCCTGGGCGACGATCTTTCTGAGAAAATAGGAGGATTGCTTGGGGTCCACAAAAATCAAGTCGCGAGAAATGATGCAGGCGGTATTCTCCATCGCACCAGCGGAAAAATCCGCGACCCCCAAAATATCCAGCTTGCCGTAGGGATATTTGATTGCGAAATACTGGTTATAAAACTTCATGGTGAATTCGGCAGCTTCGAGCGCAAAACCTGAGTATTGCTTCTTGCCGGGAACTCCGCAGACGCGGATGGGAATATCGTCGGCGCTGCCTTCCAGGCATTCCCAATCACCGATGGCAAGAGCGACAAGATAAGACGACATCTTGGGCGTGGTGGAAAACTTCAAGGTATGTTTGCCTTCGCCGGGCCCCGGCGTCTCAGAAACGATCTTGCCGTTCGAAATAGCGGTATCGCCTTTGTCGATGATAGTGGTGATGTCGAAGGTGGCTTTGTAGGAAGGCTCGTCAAAGGAAGGATACATTCGGCGTGCATCGGTATTTTCGAGTTGCGTTATTGCGTATTTGCGATTGTTGGCCTTGCTCAAATAGAGGCCGCGAAGCTGGCCGTTTAGAATGCCGGTATAGCGAATGTGAATTTCGGCTGGCCCGGCTGCGAGCGGCTCCGACACCGTGAAGGTGGCCATTTCATTTTTTTCGTCGCTGGTTACCTGGGCGGTTTGAGTCTTGCCGCTGGAGGCAATGGTCACTTCTGCGAATTTGATCTCGGCTGCGTTTAACGTGATTGAGGAGGATGGCTTCAAGAGCCGGATTTGGATCGTCTCGTCACCTGCAAAGTTCTCATTGCCAAAATCCGGTGTGATCGTCAACTGATAGTGATCAGGAGTGGCGAGGTCTGGGATACGTTGCCCAAATGCGGCCGGCGCCATCAGCGCGAGCTGCAAAACGAGAACTGTCAAGCCAATCTTCTTCATAGCCACCCCTTTTCTGTTTTCCATTTTTCGGATATTAAATGAGTTGCCACATCAAGTGTCAGCCAGACTTGGCCACCGACAAATTTGCAGATTTGCGCTATGAATGCAGAGCAAACGCCGTACCATGGCATCAATCTCCAAGGCTATGCTGGAAAAGCCTTTAGTCCTTCGACGGTAAGCGTGACACTGGGATCCTGCCCAATTATGGGATAGGTTGTCGCTAATCCGAACATCGAAAATAATGCCAAAGTTGATACGCGCGTTCACAGAATTTATTTCAAGCTTAGTATAACAATCCGAGCCGCCGCGGAGTGTAGAGGTTCCGACTCGTCTACCGTCCTTGAGCTGCACAAAAATGAAGTTAGGTTTTCTAAATTATTGGCCTACAATTGACGCTCCGGCCGTTATCTGCGACGTTGACTAAAATCCACTAGTTTCTGAATAGGAGCATCTATGAAGATCGCGCATATTGTCGTAATTTTGACTATTTTCTTGATTGCGGCAACGACAGCCAGCGCAGACTCCGTGACGCTCCGCAATGGCGATCACCTGACCGGCACGATCATCACTTCAGACGGCAAAGATCTCACTCTGAAGACAGATTACGCGGGCGAGATAAAAATAAAATGGGACGCGGTGAAAGAAGTATCTTCGGACAAAGCGCTTTACGTTGTTACATCCGAGAAAAAAACCGTAAATGGTACGATCACCTCAGATGGCACGAGCCTGATCGTACACACTTCCGGGGCCGGTGAAGTGCGAGTGCCACTCGCGCAAATTACGATTGTGCGTTCCGCAGATCAGCAAGCGGCTTACGAAAAAAGTTTGCATCCGAGCCTGATGGAAGGATGGAAAGGCGGAGTGAATATAGGATTCGCGCTCGCACGGGGAAACAGCGATACTACGAATCTGAACACCGGTGTCACCGCAGACCGCAAAACGCTGACAGATGAGCTGACCATCTATGAGTCGTCGATTTACTCGACCAACGGCGGAACGAATAGTGGCGTGACGGCTAATGAGATCATCGGTGGAATAAAATACGATCGGAATTTCACAAAGAGACTCTTCGGATTTGTAAGTGGGGACTTCACCCATGATGAATTGCAGGGTCTGAATCTTCGGTCTATTTACAGCGGCGGGCTAGGCTGGCACTGGATCAACCACCCAAGTACGACACTGGATTTGCTAGGGGGTATCAATTACACGCGGGAGACTTACAGCAGCGGAGAAACCGCAACTACACCCGCGATGAGCGTAAATCGCAATTTGCCGGGTATCACCACCGGAGAAATTTTCATGCACAAATTCGGAGCTTCAACGGTGGTCACCCAGGATTTCTATTTCTATCCGGACTTGAGTGATATCAGCCAATATCGTTTTTCTGTCGACGCAGGCTCGGTGACAAAAATTAACAAATGGCTAGGCTGGCAGTTGAGTTTCAGCGATCGTTATGTTACAGACCCGCCGATCGTAGGCACAAAAACCAATGATGTAATCCTGTCAACTGGCTTGAATGTTAGTTTCAGCCATTAACGGGATTATTGGCGATTAGAAATGGCGGGCCTGGATCCCATGGCCAGAATGCACAAAAGCTCGCAAGCGTCCTCAGCCAAAGACAGAATGATGCCGGTTCGTAGTGGTTGTTTTAAGGAAGTGGACTAACTGGCAGGAAGAGTCTGGACTTGCCAGTGAAAAGGTCGAAATTCGGCGAGACGCGTGAAATCGCGCGCATTCGCGGTTATCACTGTGATTCCTGAGCGGCCAGCGCTCATCGCAATCAGCGCATCATTGGTCAACCGGCCTTGCCCTATTTGCTCGTAATCATACTTGGCTGCCAATCGGGCCAGCACTTTGCCGGTCTGGGTCCAGTCATTGAGATTCGGCAGTAGTATCCGCTTCGCTCTCTCGAAATCACGCTCCAGTCGCTCTAGTACATAACGGCTGCGGGGGGCGATTCCGGCATACAATTCTTCGAGCACGACGGAACTCAGCCAGACCGGCGAGTTGGCGGCCAACCGTTTCAACATCAGAGCCGCTTCGGTTCCCGCTCGAAGGGCCGTGATGTAGATCGAAGAGTCAAAGAGAACCGGCTGCATCTACTTCTCCAAAGTTCCGTAGGCATCCTCAATATCAATGCCGCTTGTGACGAAGCGGTCATTGGCTTCGACCGTCAGTCGGTTTCTCTCATGCTCAGCGATAACGATGTCGAGAGCCCGCTCGATCGCTTCTGTTTCCGTGTCAGCGCGCAGCATTCTCTGCGCGCGTCGGAGCTTGGCTGCGTCCAATTGGAAATGTTTATGTGACCTTGCTCTGGCGGCAGCCATCCAGCCCTCCCACCCCAATATAGCATCTATGTACAAAGAATACCATATTATGAACATTGGTTGGCCACCGCATGGATGTGTGAATTTGGCGCGGCCCCCTGGGCACAGCGTTCATTCTTCCGGCGA
>JABDEK010000110.1 GCA_013287135.1 Acidobacteriota bacterium
GGTTCGTTTGGAACGCTGGTTTCTGGGGCCCGACAGTAGGTTTTTATGGCGGCATCAACTACGGTTTCGGCTGGTTCGGCACTGGCTTCTACGGCGGACGCTGGGAAGGCGGCCATTTCTTCTACAACACGGAGGTCTGGCACGTGGGCGGCGGCTTCCACAATGTTTACAACGAACATGTGGACGTGCATAACGACGTCCATGTGAGCTACAACGGCCACGGCGGAGTCGACGCTCGTCCAACTCCGAGGGAAGAATCCGCCGCTCGCGAACGGCATGTCGGTCCGATAGCCGCGCAAACCCAACACGTTGAAGCCGCTCGCTCCGATCCGCAACAACGCTTCTCAAACAATCACGGACGTCCTGCTACGGTTGCAACAGCCAGACCAGGCGATTTCCATGGTAACGGCGCAATGCGCGGCAATGAAGCCGGGGGGCGTCCAGCGGAAAATGGCGCCCGCAACGAAACCAACGCTCGTACCGAGAGCAACGGCTCCCGAACCTACACTCATCCGAACGATCTGCCCGCAGCAGAACGTCCGGCTGCTCCAAACACCGGGGACGCTAAACTCGACAAGAAGTACCAACAGCAGCAGCAAAACCTTTACAACAAGCAGCAACAGGATCGCCAGAAGCTGCAAGCTCAGCAGGACAAGGAACATCAACAAGCCCAGAAACAGCAGGCTAGCGAAGCAAAAAATCAGCAGATGGAGCAACGTCACGCGCAGCAAACGCAACAATTGCAGCAGCGCCATACACAGCAGGTACAACAATTGCAGTCGAGGCAAGCGCCCCCAGCTTCTCACGGCGGCGGTGGAGGCGGCCACCCGAAGTAGATTCTCTCAGCAGAAAGAAACGGGCGAAGCGTCTGTCCTGGCACTCGCTTCGCCCGTGTTTTTTGCTACGAACCCGCTGCGCTTCTCTACTTCGTGTTTTTACTTTCCCCTACAAGAGGTCTTCGAAACGTTCCGCGATTCGGTTTCGGTTTTACCGTGTTCCACCCTGAATCGATTTTCCAGTTCTGCTTCCGAACCAAATCCAGCAGAACCCTCCAACGAACTCAGTGCTCCCATCAAGAGATCCACTTCCTGCGGGCTGCTGACATCGCAAATCAGTTCCTGCAAATACTTTTTTAACGCGTCTCGATCTGAATCGATTGGATAAAGTTTCATGGCGTACCTGCTCCTTTTTTATGAAGGACTCCCCAAATGAATAGTCTCCGTCGGTTAATTCGCCGGACGTGTCAATTTGGTTTCGTAAAGGTGGAAAGCGGACTGCCTTCAGAAAAGAAGCGAGGTTTACGTCCGATGAACGCAGAGCAGATGCAAATAATCGATCGAAGATTGAACTACCGGATCCGAAAACGAAAGTGCAAGAGGAGAAATGGGGGCCTGAATGCTGCGTTCTTTTATGAAAATTGCAGCCAGCGATGGTCCGGACTTCGCCGCGTTGTTCGGCGACGTTACTCCCTGCCTCGCTACCACCAATGTAAAGTCGTTCGAAGTGTCGTCTTTCAGCTGCAGCAGTTCCGGAAACTCAGCCAAGGCAAGCCCGCTGAATAGCAGGGCGGCCACCACCGCAAAGCGTAGCCGATTCCGGTTTGGACGTGCTGAACCCATCAGCACACACTTATACAGCGAACCCACCCATAACTCAACGTAATTGCGCGGGAATATTCTCTATATAAACGGTTATTTAGGCCTGTTTTTGAGTTCCTCGCCGCCTGGTAAGGGTCCCCCGCCCGCCGCATCCAGCTCCAAAAAAAGTTCTGCGCCTCCGGTGCGCTGACAATCCACGGAGGCGCAGTTCTTCACTACAAACCAGTGCTTCGCCTTCCGCCAAACATTTCGAACACGAAAGAGCCTTGGTAGGGGCCCCAGCATGCTGCGCCCGCTGATGCGTCATCGACCATCGACCTATTGGAGCGGAAACTGCCAGTCCAACAGCGTGCTGACGTTATCGTCCACCGCCGCAAAATGAACGGTGTTGCCCTGCGTTTCCACAGCCAGTCCAAACGACCCGCCGAAATTCGAGTCCACCGATATCTCTTTCACAAATCGTCCGGTGGTCGTGAATTCTACCAACTCGCTCGGTTGCGTCGGGTCCGGGTTAATCGAGTCATTGTTCGCCACGACCAGATCCCCATTCGGCGCCATGATCATTCCCAACGGTCCATGCAGCCGCTTCATGCTCGAGAAGACAACTTTTCCGCGTCCGTTATCGCTTGTCGCACTTCCCGCCCCGGAAACCGAAAAGATGGCATTGTCCGCGCTGGAAGCCACGTACAAAACATCCAATTTCGGGTCATACACCAGCCCCGTCGGCGCATCCACAAACGTCACCGCATCGCACTGATGCAAATACCCCGACGCGATCTGCGTGAAGCCGTCCACTGTCACTCCGCTCGAGCTAACCACCAAATCCACGCGCACGATCGTCCCGGTCAATCCGTTCGCCACAAAAAGCTTCGCCTTGTTTCCCTCATCGAACAGCGCGGAATCCCACGGCCCGTTAATGAACTCCGGGTCCGCGATTGCCGACACTTCCTGGCCGCTGCTGTTGATCACCAAAATCGACCCTGGCCGCGCATTTCCGCAAGTGCCATCCGGCGACGGAAAATTCCCCACCAGCACAAATCCCTTGCGCAAAATATTCAACGCGGTGGAAAGCCCAAGCAGTCCCTTGCCCTGAAAGAAAACCGTCACCGGAGTGCCAAGCGCCGCCGGCACGTCCACGATGGTCGTCCCCGTTCCCTGAAGATTCCGCTTATCGTTAAAGTTGGAAACTAGAATGTCGCCTACCGCTACGGTCCCGGCCGGAAACCCCGGCGGAACAAACGCAACTCCATACGGATTCACATCTCCATTTGACGGCACGGTAGAAACAGGATGAACCTGAGCCGGCAGAAACGGCTGCGGCAGATCGCTATCCTGCGCGCGCGCCACACCCGCCGCTGCACCCAACAAAGTAATTATCGCTACAACCATAATCGCGTTGCCCGACATTAAACGAAGAGCGGATCGGCGAAGCCGCCCAAAATCACCCAATCGCTGGGTCGAGAGTTTCACAATGCTCATAAAAAATCTCCTTAGAGTGGCAGCCTTAGTTGTAGTGGTAGTCCTGTCCGCGTTCCCATAGCTCCCACACGTCCGCGCAATATATCCAGCACCCAGACGCGCTATGTCTGCGCGATGTCTCCCAATTGTCACTTTTTTGTAAATTCTTACTTGCTGATTCTGAAGCTCTTTTGCAATTCCGAGACTTTGATTTTGTAGCGGCGGCTTTCAGGCCGGCAGGTTTGCTGCCGAGCTAGTCAGCCTGCGCCCCTACGTTTGAATGTAGCGCCAGGCCTTTAGCCCGGCATCCTTGTTTTTGAATCGAGCCCGGCCCAGAATCGTTCGTCTGTCAAATTTGTTTGCGCCACACCAGATCGAACAAACGCGGATTTTGAGGTGCGGGCTTTAACTTGCGAGGTATTTGACCCGGGCTTCTAACAGAAGTATTTCGATTGTAACTTTCGACTGAGGCATCAAGCAGGTTTAACGTTTTAAACCAAATGTTCCACTGTTGAAAACGTCATCGCTTCGCAGCTGGTCGTTTCGGCGCCACCAACTGATAGCTAGTCTTAACCAACTCCGCCACTTCCTTCCAATCCACCGCGCCCCGATCCAATCGCAGCGCCACCCACCCTCTCGGCCCAATATAGGCCGGCATATAAAATCGCTCAGGCTGCGCCGCGATCAACGCGGTGTTGTCCCCCGGCAATACTCTGGCGCAGACGGAAACAATTCCGTCCCCATGATGATCGTTCAAGAAGTATCCAAAAACTTTCTTGCGGACACGAAACCCCGCATGCGTGCCCTTCAACTCGCGCGTACTCCCCGGCAGCGCCAAACAAATCTTCGTCACCCGCGCCAGCTGAGGCTCTTCCGCCGCTTTCCTCATCTGATCTCAGCGGCCGCAACCGCGAGCGGCCTACTACGCCCCTGCGGAAGCTGCTTGCGCTTTCTCTTCCTGCTTCACAAAAACTTTGCTCGCGAGTTCCACCACTTGCTTCAAATGCCACCACTCGCGCTCGCTCATCTGCGCTCCATCGCTGCTCGCGTAATAAATGGACGCATAGCTATTCGCAGAAAGCGGCACGCGAATTACCAAACTGCTCTTCTGTTCCGACAATTGATTGTCAGCCACGGCGATCCTCCCCCAAGTCAAATCGTTAAGCAGAAATATGTACAACGGCGCTCATTCTCTCTCGTTTGCCATCCCGCAGCAAGCCTTACGACAAAGGCCGCAGACCGACTAATCTTCGTGGGGTTGTCTCTTAACGTTGTCATCCCGAAATCCGCGATGTTTGTGGATTGCCTTGAGGGACCTGGTTTTCGCTCCCACTAGGCAAAATGATTGAGATCCTGCGAAGGCGGGACCCGGGTGCGACACAATGCGGCCCAATAAACTCTAATTTGTCCCCGAGATAGCGACCGTGTTCGGCGTAGTCCCGTCGCTCTCGTAAGTGTTCAAAGTTGCATGTGAGGCTTTTCCGCTCCCCGCAGCTGGTGTGAACCGCACCGAGATCGTGCACGATTGTCCTTTCGCCAATATCACCACGCCGTTTGTGCATGTGCTGTAAACCGGCGGCCCCGCACTATAAGGCACAATGCCAAAACTTGCATCGCTCGAACCCGATATCGCCGGCGAGCCAACTGCTACCGGCATCGCGCCTCCATTCGTAACAGTCACGGATCGAATTTTCGTCCCCGGAATCGTCACGGTGCCAAATGCCAGCGAGCCGGTGATCTTCATTCCCGCGCCGTTCCCTCTCAACTGCGCTGTCTGCGCGCTGCCGCTACCGATCACACGCAACTCCCCCGTCTCCGTCTCGCGCGCTGAAGGAGTAAACGTCACCGTAAACGTACAACTCGCATGTGCCTCCAGCGAACCGGCGCAGTCGCTTTCCGGTATCAACGCAAAGTCCGCCGCATTCGTACCGCCGATTCCCGCGCTGATCCCCGTAATTGTGGACTCGGAATGATTGGTCAAGGTAATCGTCTTCTTCGGACTCGTCGCCCCGTTCACTTCCGTGTCAAAAGTGGTAGTGCTCGGCGATAGAGACGCCGGCGAACTCCCATTTCCAACGAGCGTTACCATCTGCGGGCTAGATTTATCCGAATCCGTAATCGTCAACAATCCTTTCTGCGCCCCGATCTGCGTCGGTTTGAATTTAATTTCAATCGCACAGCTGGAATGGGCAGCCACCGTGCCAGTACATGTTGAGCTCGACACGGAAAACTCCCCGTTATTGATGGCCGCGGCTCCCATCGTCAATGCCGCGCCATAGATCGTCAGCGTTACTGTCTTCACCGCGCTAGTATTACCCACCATCGTTTCCGGAAAAGTTATGGCAGTCGGCGCCACGTACACTCCCGCGCCTGGAGAGTTCGTCTTATCGTCTTCTGGCTTCCGCAAGTTCTGGTCCTGTGCGTTCGAATCCAATTTGTCGCTTTCAATATTTGTTTGATTCTGACGCGCTCCCGTCCCTCGCGGGTTTTGTTGGCTCTGCACCCTGACCGCTCCGAGTGAACACGCCAGCACCATGACAAAAAGCGCGCGAGGTCCGCCGCTAGCTATGCGCGTTCCAGGATGTTCAATTATTCTAAGAGCTGATTCAGACACCTGCCAAAGAGGCGACTTTGCGCTAATCATATCGCGGGGAAAACCTTTGCATTTATGGTGAAGATTTCGCGATGCGGGAGATACGCTCAGGCGCATCCCCCGCACCGCGGAGGATGATAGCTACTTCTCGAAAACTCTTTCCACTTGTCCGACTTTCTTCTGAACTTTGCCGGCCACCTTCTCCTCCGTTCCCTCATCCTCCAGGTTCGGATTGTTGGTAGCTCGGCCAACCTTTTCTTTCACCTTGCCCTTCACTTCGTGAAGCTTGCCCTCTGCCTGATCCCTGCTGCTCTGCTTCATAATTGCCTCCTTGGCCGATTTATGTTGCAAACAAACTTATCCGCAAGCTGGAGCCGCCGACGGTACATTTCCAACGGCAATATCTAAACGTTTTATAGGCGCGGCCCGCCGACCGCGCCGCCAACGCTGCTCCTGCCGCAAAAAAGATTTACGCGACGTTATCTGCTGCGGTCGTTCGCCACGTAGGCGCCGAGAAAAACGTCAGAACCGCACAGCCCCGAGTAGGTAGAGCACCAGCACGATCAGCAACACCGTGCCCAGGATCCCGAGCCCGCCGCCTGTACCCCACCGCGAATACCCGTAGTAACCGCCGCCACCGCCGAACAACAAAATCAAAATGATGATGAGCAATAGCATCGAAATCTCCTTTTCGTTTTCTTACACTCACGACGTGCAAAGTGCTTGTAGTCTTAGAGCCTTTCCCACGGTGCTACGCTAGCAACGGCGAGGACGCGGAGATGTTCAATACCGCACAGTCCCGCGTATTCACTCTTTTCCACGATTGCGAATCTCACCGCCACGCGCCGCTACTGACGACCAAAACCAGAAATGTTGATGCGCAATCCACGCAACGTCAAAGACCACCCGTCCGATCAAGCCGGAGACATCCATCCTCGACCTGCCGCCCATTGCGTCCATGCCGCCTCCTGCCGCACGTCCCAAATCCCACGCAATACAGAGTCTCGTTTGCCGCAGCGAGTTACAATCCGCCCCTTCGCAAATGCTGTATAAATCTGCACCAAGTACCCTAGGTCGCAACCACATCCGAACGCCCAGCCCAAAAGGTGTAAATGTAGCGCCGCGGTCTTTAGCGTGGCAGCCTTCCCTAAACCGGGAATATCATGCCAAGCAGTCGTCGAAAAGTTCCCGGACAACATCGACTCCCGGCGGTCCCCGCTTTTCAAGGCCATGCAAGTGCACATACCTAACAATAAGTGACTCAAATCGCCGAATAATCCGGTTGCTTACCTATTAATGGGTGTGTATAAGATTGTCACCCCAGCCAGAACAGGAAACCGACTAGACCAAAAGAGGAACCGCCATGAAGGCCATCAGCCTGATCAAACCACTAAAATTCGTCTCGCTGCTGACAATACTCTCCCTTTCCCTTATTGGAACCGCTCAAGCCGACGGCGGCGCATCCGCCACCGCATCATCCACGGTGGACTGGTCTGCCGCGACCTTCTCCTCTCCTGCAACAGCCAGCGGTGGACCTAACCCCTACGCCGAACTTGCCCAAGCCTACGGTTATTACCTGCCCACCAATCAATTTACTTTTAACGAGGCGAAAGCTCCCGCGTGGACCCCCATCTCCGCTACCGAAAATTTCGCGCCCGGCACTTCCGCCACCGCCTCAGTCAACAGCACTGAACTGAACAGCTTGGCCACTAACAAAGGCGATTTTCAAAATAATGCGCAAATTGAACGAACGGGATTCGTAAATAGCAAGAATGGAACGGTGACAATCACCGTGCCCTATTCGTTAAATATAACGACGACCAATAGCTCCACGGGTCCCTGCTGCTATAGCGCGACCGATGAGGTCGGCATTGCTCTGTTCAACGCAGCGGGAAATACTTTGGAAGGAAGCGTCAGCGAAGATTACACCGATGCCTTCGGCAGCGTGGCCGATTACAGCAAAAACGGAGTGCTCACATTGACAGTTAACGATCTTCCAGCGGGCAAGTATTGGTTTGATTTTCTAGCAGACAGCCAAACAATTTTCGTTCCCGAGCCGAGCTCTCTGCTCATGCTTGGCGCCGGCCTGCTAAGCTTGGCCGCCTTCTCGCTCCGCAAGCGCGCAGCCTAGTCGCCCGCAGGAAAAGTCCCCTAAGAGTTCGGGACTGGCCGGTCGCAGACGGGCTTGCTCCCGCTTTCTCGCAACTTTCACCCGTGCGAAATCGTGGCACGCCAGCGGCCAACTATTTCACCGCCGCTCCCCGTCCATGCCAACACCGGACTAGGCTTTGCCTTGGAATGCAGAACCAACCACAGGCTTTCCGTTGACTCGAGACGAGACGTTTCGATTTTCGGCGCTCGTGCAGACCTAGGCAGGAAAGGCCAATACTCCATCAGTTCGTCCGCAACATACATGCTAGGTTCGCTCATGGAGTGCACCTCCGCTTGCCACTAATTTATGCCTGATCCGTGAGTTTGGCAACGCCGCCAGACTGCCAGAGCACTCGCAAGAAATTCGCCGCATACGTCAGCCTTTGCAGTAAAGTCTTTGACTTTGTAGCGGCCGGCCGAGTTTACTCTAAAGTTGCCGTTGCCTCGCGTTTGCACTTTCCCCTAAGCCTTACGCTGTCATCCCGAATGTCGGGGATTGAAAAAAACAATCCGAGAGCCTAGTGAAACCATCTTCACCAAACTCTCGGAGCGGCCATCAAGCAGTTTCACAACTATTGCAACCGGCTACTTACTTGCGGATACTTTGGATTCGTTCCTTGGTGCATTCTTCTGCAACACAGCTACCAGGTGGCGTCCTGATTCTGGAACCTCGATGTGTCCGCCCAACACGATTTCCCTCGCTGTCAGATGCCGGCCATAAACGTCCGCAGTGGCATCGTCATCGGGACGAAGCGTGGAACCTTCCAGTGAGACGCCCGCAAACAGCCCACGCGTGCGCGAATAGCTAAGAACTTCCGCGCGCATGTAAGCGTCCGTGTCAGCAGTAGCGTCGCGACCAACAGGTCCCGCCGCAATCGACGCGTCGCCGCCCAACTTCACTTTGCTATCCAGAATCGAACTCGCCCCTCTGTCATTCATGATCAACAGAACAAGATCGGTGGCTTGGCCGCCGATTTGAAATCCAATGCTGCCGCCTTCCAGCGCATACATCGCCGGCGAGCCCCACGGCCCTCTAAAATCGTGCCCGGTCCTGCAAACCATCGCTCCGCGGCCGTAGCTCGCGCCCACCACGAACGCTGCCTTCAGTACCGATGGGAAAACGATCACGCACTTCGCTTTGTCCATTACCGATTGAGGAATATTGTCCGGAATGTCCATAATTTCCTGCATCACATCCCCGGAATTCTCCAGCCGCTTTTGTTCTTTGTTCTGTGCATAAACCGCCGTGCTTGCAATCAGCCCCAAACACGCAACCGCAATGAATCCTCGTATCATCGCTGACCTCCAGGATCAGTATTGTGGATGCGGAAAGTTGGCCCTTCCGCAACCTTTGTGGACGATTAACTAATCTCTATGCGCTTGATGCGCTGCCTCTCGCGAAATGCAGCACCAGTAATATCAACCCCACCACCAGTACGATGTGAATGAAAGAGCTGGTCACGTGGAATGCAAAAAATCCCAACAGCCAAAGAACGATCAGCACCGCTGCAAGTAGCCCGAGCATGTTTGCCTCCTCGAGGTCAAGAGCGAGAACCTTCCCTTTCTCGCTCGCTCAACTGCGCAAGGCCCTTCTCGCGGATGCCTGCGCATTTCAGAAGACTAGTCGTTCACAAGCCATCCGTCTGTGCTGTTCTGCACAGTTTTGCATTTTGATTTCACACCACGGTCTGAGCGGCCCATGAAGATGTTGAGGTTGCGGCAGCAAATGCCTTAGCGCGCCCCGCCCTTCCGCTCGAATTACCTTGACGCCGCCCGCAACCCAGTACAAGAATCTCAAAATGTCCATAACTTCGAATGCTCCTCTTCACCTCGCGCAGGAATTTTTACGTCGTATGGGCAGCGCTGCCGAACCCTCCGAAATCGCCGGCCTCTTCAGCGACAATTTGGACTGGGAAATAGCGGGTGACACCGGTGTTTTGCCATGGATCGGAAAAAAGTCAGGCAAGTCCGCAATTCTTGACTTCGTCACCGACTCGCGCGCCATGATGGAGCGCATCAGCCATCAGGTCCGCGACATTCTCGCCAACGACGCTCGAGCCGTGATTCTCGGCACGCTCGCCTCTAGGCTCAAGTCGACAGGCAAGATCATCAACACCGATTTCGCCATCGTCCTCACTGTCGCGAACGGTGAAATCGTCCGCTTCCAGATGTTGGAAGACAGCTTCGCCGTCTCTCAAGCGGCCCGCAACTGACGCCGCCTGCCAGTGCAAGTCGAACCTTCCGCTTGACCCACACTTGCTTTCGCAACTTACTTTCGCTAACCTTGACACCTCTCGGCGACATTCCTATACTCCTGCACACTAGATCAATGCTTGACGGGGGATTCCGATGTCCAAACTTTTGCTAGCCGTTTTTCTGATGGCCGCTTCCGCCACCTCAGCTTTCGCGCAAGGTGCCGGCAAAATTCCTCAACCTACGCTCACTCCGCAAAACAGCGGCACCACGCAACTGCTGATTTCCGTCAGTCCCGTAAACGACCAAGTCGTCTGGGCTGCTGGAACCGGCGGCACCTACGTCGTCACCACCGACGGCGGGAACACTTGGAGAAGCGGTGTTGTCCCCGGAACCGCGGACTTCCAATTCCGCGACGTGCAGGGTGTCAGCGACAAAGTCGCCTATCTAATGTCCATCGGAAACTACTATCCCTCGTTTCGCATTTACAAAACTGTCGACGGAGGGCACACCTGGACCAAGCAATTCGAGAACGAGATGAAGGGCGCCTTCTACGATTGCTTTGCGTTCTGGACTCCCAATCGCGGCGTCACACACAGCGACTCCGTCAAAGGAGTCTTCCCCGACATTCGCACCACCAATGGGACCACCTGGGAATCCATCGCCGGAAATATGCCCCCTGCGTTGCCCGGCGAAGCTTCATTCTCCGCGAGCGGCACATGCATTGCGACGGAGGGTTCCGACAACGCTTGGGTTGCCACCGGCGGCTCCACGATCGCGCGCATCCTTGCTACCACCGACGGCGGTAACACTTGGAACGCGTACGACACTCCCTTTGTGAGTAATCCGAGCGCGGGCGCAATCTCCGTGGCCTTCGCCGACCCCTTGAACGGCATCGTAGCCGGCGGCGACTTGTCCAACAATAACCCCGGCCAAGTAGCAACCTCGAGTGATGGCGGCCAAACCTGGGCTCTCACGCCCGCGCCTCCGGTGGAAGGCGCAATCTTCTGCCTCGCGCTGGTCCGCGGACAGCCTCAGGGTAAAAATGGTTACGGCCAAACGGACAATCCGTATAACCGAGCCGTCGTCGTCACGTCCGAAACCGAGCCAAACTACAGTTCCGGAAACGCAGCTTGGTCTCCCGATTTCGGCCAGACTTGGTACGAGCTCCCAGGAGTCAGCGGCTACTGGGCCGTCGCCTTCGCCAATCGAAACGCTGGCTGGTTCGTTGGCAACAACGGTCAAATCCTAAAGATCAGCTTTTAACGTTTGCGGCAAGTGCGATAGTTTCCAAAACGCCGGGTCTTCGACTCGGCGTGTTTTTTGCCGTTTGTTGCATTCTACAGTCACATTAGACAGCACGATCAAACGAATCTTTCCTTTTGAATTTTCCCTTTG
>JABDEK010000111.1 GCA_013287135.1 Acidobacteriota bacterium
TCGGATTCACAGACCTTACAATCTGTCCTGACCGAAGTCCGCGAACTTCGTCAGGACTTGCGTGTTTCACTGGCAAGAGTACAGAGATTCGGCGTGTGACTTGCACCAAGCGGCGATGAACGAGGTGCTTGCTTCGAAGCTGGCCGGCCGGGATGCGTCTTAATTGTGGTCGTCGGTGATCGTTCTCAAAAGCATTCCTGTTCCGCTCGGAATTTTGAGTTTGCCATTGTCGGAAGTTAGGACTATGAGACCCACGGGATTGGTTCTGCCGGCATGTTCGATAGTGATGTGCGCGAGACCGTAAACACCGCAAGCATCGCTGGAAAACAGCCAGAGAGCTTGCGGGCCGTTGTTGCCGTCGAGGGCGCCTCGGCAATTTGTGCCGGCCTTGGCTCTAACAAGGCCCACGACGCCGCCATCAATGCGCTTGCCTACAACCTGATGTGAGTCGTCGCCAGCGATAACGGGACCACCATCGCCGTAAACAACGTCGCCACCGATTTGCACCGTCGTCAACCAACGGTAAACCTCGCTCTCTCCGGCGCCTAGTGTGGGTATTTGAGCTTCGTCTAGGTCCATAAAGCCGGCGATAACTCTGAGATCAGTTGTAATAGGAATCGTGTGATGCGAAGAGAGCAGTTGATCGAATCGTAATGTGATGCGAGCACGGGTACCGGAATTGGCCGCGGTGACATCGACGATGTGACCGACCACCTTACTGCCTTCCTTTATCGAAGCGCTGTGCGGCAACGGAATGTTCTGCATCACCCTGCCGGTGATTTTTTGACCCAGTTTGGATTGGTAAGACGAGAGGGTGGAGTTCAGACGAACGGGCAATATGGTACCGACCGGAATGGTGGTGACACCTTCGGCTGCGCCGTTGTCATCCAGGAGAGGGGGAAGAGAAACTACTTGGGGGACAATCAAGTTACGGAGCTTATCATTTGGATTCTGCTGTCGAGACCCGGCGGGCTGGGCCAAGAGATTCGCGCACAGGAGCACTAAAACGGACAGCCATGCTCCGGGCCTAAAAATAGGAGTGGGTAGTTCTCCGCTCATCCTAGTATTTTACTCCAGAGCGATTTCTAATGAAGCCAGCCACTTCGGTGTTATGGACGCTCGTGCGCGTAGTTGCCGCGATGTCGCTGACGATTTGGTGCGTCTTACGTCTTCGAGTCTTCGATCATTATTTTGGCTTTAGGTTACCCAGCGTCGCTCGAATCCCGGGGATTGTGTTACTGACAATGGGAGGCGGACTGGTTTTGTGGTGCGGCGGAATTCTTAGTCGCGTCGGAATCCTGGAGGAGCGAGGGGACCGCTTGTTTCCGGCGGAGTTTGTGGCACGAGGGCCGTTTCGATTTGTAAGAAACCCGATGTCTCTCGGTGGGACTCTTTTATTTATGGGGTTGGGTTTATACGTCCGCTCGATTTCAATTCTCGTGTTTTCGTGCTTATTATTCCTTTTGTTTCACATGGTCGCGGTGTATTTCGAAGAGCCGGGCCTAACGAAGCGGTTTGGGGATAGCTATATCGAATACAAGAGGTTGGTGGGACGCTGGATACCTCGAATTAGGTGAAGTACGTGGCGAGCTCGGATTAAAGGAGGATCGGACTTCTAGAATAACAATCAAGAGCACGACTGCAATCCTCTGGGCACACCCCTCCTTTAGGCAACCTTAGAGGAGTGCAGTTCGATGACCACTCGGGAGATAGATTCAAGGCACAAGCATAGAACCAAAGACCCGCGTGAGGAACCGGCAACAACATGTAATGAGATTCAAATCCGGCGTAACAATTATTCATCCCATGTAATTTATTCGAGGCGCCAGTAAATGTTTCGCCGTACACGGCGAAAATTCTTTCCGTACTTCGGCCCCGGTGCTCGCGGCATGCGAGCCGCGCAATTTCCAGTAGCTATCGGAATTTCAGTAGCTTCCGACGATGCGACAAGACGGCATTTACCGTGCGAGGAAAGCGCAGGATTAAATTGCCGATACAAACGGAAAAGAAATTGCACCTGTAACTCTCGTTCGCGAAGGTTGGGGCTAAAAAGAAACTGGTAATGAAGGAGTACGAAGCACACTAAATCAAATGGAGGCTTGCGAATATGCCGTTTACGACAGAATTCACAATTCAGATGAGGGATCGGCCGGGAGTTCTTGGAGAAGTCTGCCGAGCGCTTGCCGATCGAGAAGTTAACATTCTAGGTTTTCAGTCGATCCCGGCGTCGGAAGGAAGAAGCTTGGTTCGTATGGTTACCGACGATCGAACCACCACGAAGGCTGTACTCGAGAGCGATAAGTTGGAGTTCACGGAGACGGAAGTGGCTCAAGTGAAACTACCCAACCGAGTTGGCGCGCTGGCACAAGCTGCTTTGCGACTCGGCGACGCAGGCATCAATATTGACTACGGCTATTGCGGAATCGACCCTTCCAAGAATACGCCAATCTTATTCCTGGGTGTGGCGGAAGTCGGCAAGGCGGCAAAAATCCTCGATCAAGCAGCAAAGGCCGTAGGAGTTGGGGCAACCTAAACAATAAAAGTTGGTAAGGTGTGCAGCATTAGGGCCGCGGGAAGTGCTGGTCCGCGGCCCTTGGTGGTCAACTCTGCTGATAGGCGGGAGCACGTCGACGTCGGCGCCCGCTGAAAATCTTGTATCCATCGCGCCCTTCAAAATATGGCCTTATCGGCGCCGCAGACTAGGATTGGCATCCATTTAGAAGAAGTGGCGGTGCATGAAGGCGCCAGCTTCGGCACCGGCTTGAGGGACAACGGAAGTGTAGATCAGCACCAGCGTGAGAATGATCATGATGATGCTGGCGGTCCAGGCGACTACGTTGAAGCCCCAGGAGTTAATGTGTACGCCCATCAAGTCGCGGCGGTTGATGAGGATTAAGATGAAAATCAAAACAATGGGCAGCCAGATACCATTTCCTACCTGCGAGTAAAGCAAAATTTTCCAGAGCGGGGCTCTTGGAATTAGGACGATGCCCGCACCGAGTACGATGAGCGCGGTGTACAGAGAATAAAATGCGGGAGCTTCTTTGAATTTGCGATCGAGCCCGGCTTCAAAGCCTAGGCCTTCGCAGATTACGTGAGCGGTGGAAAGCGGAAGGATCGAAGCGGCGAACAGAGATGCGTTTAGAAGGCCGAAGGCGAATAAGCCTCCAGCCCACTTCCCTGCCAGCGGGACCAAGGCTTGGGCGGCTTCTTTCGCGCTGGTGATGTTAGTGAGGCCGTGCACGTTCAAGGTGGCGGCGCAGCAGACGATGATGAAAAAAACGATGATCATACACGAGATGCTGCCGACCAGGACGTCCATGCGAGCGTGTTTGTACTGGCGCGGGCCGACTCGTTTTTCCACGAAGCCTGCTTGCAGATAGAAAAATTGCCAGGGTGCGATGGTGGTCCCGACTAGGCCGGTGACCATAAGCAGGTAGGGAGCGTTGAAATGAACAGTTGGAATCACGAGAGAATGCGCCGCCAGCAGCCAATCGGGCTTGGCTAGGAAAGCAGAGAGAACGTAGGAAAGGTAGAAACCGCAGGCGACCAGGAAAATCTTCTCTACGATGCGATAGCTTCCGTAAACGACCAAGAGCCAAACAGCAATAGCCGCGAGTGGGACAGACACGTAGCGGCTAACGTGCATAATTTCGGATGCTTCGGCGACGCCTGAAAATTCCGCGACGGTATTGAAGAGGTCCACGAACAGGGCGGCGACCATTACGAAGAACGTGGAGCGGAATCCGAATTCTTCACGGATCAAATCGGAAAGGCCTTTGCCGGTGACGACGCCCATGCGCGCGCACATTTCCTCGCTGACGTAGAGAGCGATGGTCATGGGGATTAGGGACCACAGAAGCGTGTAACCGAATTGTGCCCCAGCCGCTGAGTAGGTGCTGATGCCACCGGCGTCGTTGTCGACGTTGGAGGTGATGAGTCCGGGGCCGACGACGGCGAGGAATAGAGCGATGCGCCTGCGCCAGAAAGCAGAGCGGCGATTGAGGTTCGTGCCGCGCTTCTTCCAGGCTGTCAGAGTGTCCGTTACTGTGGCCCAAGCGTTCATTGATTCTTATGCTCGCTTTCTAGATTTTGGCGTGCATTCTATGCACTACGTCGTCCACCGTGATTGCGCCAACTGGATGTTTGTGCTCGTTGACGACGGCAAGACTGCGCAAATTATATTTATCGAAAAGCTCGAAGACTTCTTTGTCCTTCGTATCGGGAGAAACGGAAAGCAGCGGCTCGGAAGTGAGTTCGGACATGCGCTGGTCGGTGTCAGCGAGAAGCAACCTGCCGAGCGGAACGGTGCCGGCAAGAGCGGCGTCGCGATTAATGAGAATCACGTTGTCAATCTGGTCTACGGCGATTTCGTGGAAGCGAATGTAGTCCACGACTTCGCCACGGGTGGCTTCTTCACCTACGACGACCATTTCGGTGGTCATCATGCCGCCCGCGGTATTTTCTTGGAAACGCATCAACTCCTGAACTTCGCTGGCTTCGCGATGCTCCATTTCGTCCAAAACTTCTTTGGATTTCGCGGGCTCGAGGCTGGCGATCAAGTCGGCGGCTTCGTCGGGATTCATTTCTTCCATGATGTCGGCGGCGCGGCCGGAGTCGAGGTTTTCTACTACTTGAGTTTGGAGGCGCTTGTCGAGTTCGGCGATGGTTTCGGCGGCGGTTTGTTCGTCGAGGGAGGCGATGATGCCCTGGCGCTCGTCGGGCGAGAGCTGCTCCATGATGTCGGCGAGATCTGCCGGATGTAAGGCGGCGAGCTTTTCGCTGGAGAGGCGCAGTTTTACGCGGCGAAGCGGATCGGGTTCGACGAGATTGACGAATTCCCACTGAATTTTTCGCGGCGGGAGTTTGGCCTGGATTTTGCGAATAGCCATCGGCGGAACGATTCCCTGCAAGAGGCGGCGAACGGCGCCGGCGAGGCCTATATCAACTTGAGTGATGCGCAACTCGGTGTTGCCGTTGGTGCGGTTGTCGGCCAGGTCGATGTCGTTTACGCGCACGACTTTGCGGCCATTGGTGTCGATGATTTGCTGGTCCAGCAAATCTTTTCGAATGGAGAGATAGCTTTCATTGGGCTGGTAAAGTTCCAACGCGGATTCGTCGGTGGTGAGAGCGACACGGCCGGGGCTGATGATGCCGATTTGATCGTAGCGGGCGATGAGCGGGCGGTATTGGCCGCGGCTTAAGAGAAATTTGGAAACGCGATTGGGCTGGTCGCCGGGCTCCACGAACATTTCTTTTATGCGTCCCACAAAATTGCCGTGGGAATCGTAGGTTTCGGCGCCGAGAAGCTCGGTTGCGTGAAGCATGGTGACTCCTTATGCAACGATGGCAGGAGCGGCGGGGCTGGTGCCCAGTGTTTCAGTCCGACACAAAAAAAATGCCCGAAGCCAGCGCTGAAACCGGCCTCGGGCAAACGGTAGAACCCCTAAGCTAGTTTAGGCCTGGCTTCGCCTTCCTGTTATTGCGAGCTGCTGACTGCGTAAAAGCGCCACCAGCGGGGCCGCGATGGTGGAGGGTGCTGCAATCGGGCCGCGACTGACCTGGGTTACCGGCCCTACTCCATGGCTCCGAATTGGATTGGTGCTCTTCCGTTCCGATGCACATATGCTCGTTTCGACTAGTAAATGCAGACGATAACTTTGTCAAGCAAAGAGTGAAGATTTAACGAGATTTTTGCGCCTCGAACAACATTTTTTGCGGTTTGCGATGGCGACGGCGGCAATCGGCGGCATAGAGAGTCCAGTATGTGGCGCGGATGTAGTCTTTGGGAGAGAAGCCGAGGGCGCGGGCGGTGCGATTGATCGCCGTCGGCATGCCTTCTAACTCGAGGAAGGCGCCAACGGGGGTCTCGTCGAGGTCGATGTGGAGAGAGTTGAGATGGAAGCTAGTGCGGTATTTTTCGTAGCGGAAGCCGGGGCGAAAACCCAGACCCTTTAGCGCCTGCGATAGGCGGCGAGGGTTCTTTACGCGTTCTTCGTTCTCCTGGACTTCTTTGTACCAGCGCTTTTTGGTGGCTGTGGACGATGCGGGACGGGGTAGCGGGGGCGCTTTGGCGGTCAGGATTGCAGAGGCTGGGCCGCCGCGTACGTTGTTGCCCGGGGCCGGGGTTTGCTGGCGGAAACGAAGAAGGCGGCCGGAGCGGCGGAATCCGGAGTCGGGGGTATCGAACAGAGTGTTCAGCTCGTGAACGCGACCTCGGGATACTGCGCCGAGTTTGTGGAGGCGGCGCAGGATGTCGGCCAGATCGGTTACGCGCAATTTGATTTCGATTTCGCGCTTCGAACTTATTTTTGCGGGCACGGCTCAGTATAAGACCACCATAGCGAATTGAACGCGAGGAACGTATTGCCAAACTCGCCCGGCGGCCAGATAATCGCTTACCACCTTGGCCCTGCCACGATCCGTCCGTGGCGCGGCCTGCATTCATGACCGAACCGACTACCCCATTGATGCGGCAGTACCATGCGCTGAAGAAGCAGCATCCGGCTGCTCTGCTGTTGTTCCGCCTGGGGGATTTCTACGAACTATTCTTCGAAGACGCCGTGGTAGGGTCAAAAATCCTGCAAATTACGCTGACGGCGCGCAACAAAGAAAAGGGTGACGCGATTCCGATGTGCGGAGTGCCCTATCATGCGGCGGAAAATTACATTGCCCGATTGATTCGTGCCGGGCACAAAGTGGCAATTTGCGAACAGATGGAAGAGCCCGGGCCTGGAAAGAATCTAGTGCGACGGGAAGTTGTTCGCGTGCTTACGCCGGGAACAGCGAGTGGAGCGGGGCTGGTCGAGCCGAAAGAAAGTAATTATCTTGCGGCAGTGGCTCGGAAAAGCGCTCTCGGCGCTTCGAATATGGCACTGGGAGCTGCGGTGTCTGCTGCGCCGCAACGCCCTTCGCAAAATAAAGGGGCTGCGGAACCTTTAATAGGCCTGGCGTTCGTGGATCTTTCGACTGGTGAGTTTCGCACTACGGAATTTTCAGGGGAGAAAGCAGAAGCGCGTCTGCGGGATGAACTCGGCGTGTTGCGTCCACGCGAGATTCTATTACCCCGCCCGGTTACGCTTTTCCCTACTGCTATTCCGACGGAGATGGATGGGCTCGGCGCGGTGGAAACTCGGCTCGACGATTGGGTTTTTCAAACCGATCATGCGACGCGCGTGTTGGAAGAACATTTTCGGGTGGTCGCTCTCGAAGGGTTTGGGCTGCAGGGGCATCCGCAGGCTACGGCGGCAGCGGGAGCAATAGTCCATTACTTGCGGGAAATGTCGGCGATTAGCGCTCGCAAACCCGAGGATATCGTCGCCATTCCTTCGCTCCGTCCCACCGGCGCTGGGCTTGAGCATCTGGATCGACTGGCCTACTACGAACAACGAGACGCGATGATTTTGGATTCTGTGACGATACGGAATCTTGAGCTGGTTGAACCTGCGGCGGACGACGATGCTTCGGCAACACTTTTGAAAGCGATTGATCAGACGTGCACGGGGATGGGGGCGCGTCTGCTGCGAAGGTGGATTCTGCGACCGGAGATTTCTCTGACGGAAATCAACCATCGGCTCGATGCTGTCGGCGAACTGAAATCACTGACTGTGGTGCGGGAGGAATTGCATAAAGAGCTTGAGGGAATTCTCGACCTTGAGCGGCTAACCAGCCGCGTCACGCTGGGGGCGGCGGCGCCGCGGGATTTACTGGCTCTGCGGCAGTCGTTGGATAAAGTTCCGGCGTTGCGGCGTTTGATAGCGACAGCAGAAAAAGATTCGACGAACGGGCGACCGGCCGCGACGCCCGGCCGGCGGTTGCTTTCGCTCTCCGAGCAATTGGACGAGATGGCGGACGTACGCGAGGTGATTGCGCGCGGAATCGCTGACGACCCGCCTGCCCTCGCAAGTGATCCTGGAGCGATTCGGCGCGGATTTAATCCCGAACTTGACGAATTGCGTGAGGTTACAACGCGCGGAAGGCAAATTATCGCGTCGATGGAAGAGCGCGAACGGAAGCGCACGGGAATTGCGTCGCTGAAAATACGTTACAACCAGGTATTTGGTTTTTACATTGAGATTTCGAAGGCGAACTTGCATTTAGCGCCTGCCGACTACGACCGGAAGCAAACGCTGGTTAATGCCGAGCGGTTCACGTCCGCGGAACTGAAAGAGCATGAGCAGAAAGTGCTTTCGGCGGAAGACCGCATGGTGGAAATTGAGCGGCGGTTATACGGCGAGATTCGCGAAGCAATCGCGCGGGAAGCGACTCGGCTGCGCGGGACGGCAAACGCTGTCGCGCAACTTGACGTGCTTGTGAATCTGGCGCGCATCGCTGCAATGCAAAATTACACGCGTCCTGAATTTACGGAAACTGCAGTCCCTCGCAAGGGCGTGCGGGATATTGGGATTCCTATTGCGCGTAAAGAGGAGGCCGAACCTTCGCGAGGAATTTTAATGATTGCCGCGGGCCGGCATCCGGTGATTGAAAGATTGCTGGAAGAGCGCGGCGAAAGATTCGTGCCGAATGATTTATACCTGGACGACGAAAAACAATTTCTTTTGGTGATTACCGGGCCGAATATGGGCGGGAAATCGACCTATCTTCGCCAAGTGGCATTGATTTCGATTTTGGCGCAGATTGGATCGTTTGTTCCGGCGGCGCAGGCGAAGCTGCCACTGGTTGATCGTATCTTTACGCGGATCGGGGCGTCTGACAATTTATCACGCGGGCGTTCAACATTTCTGGTGGAAATGAGCGAAGTGGCTGCGATTCTTAGCACGGCTACGGCGGCGAGCCTGGTGCTGCTGGATGAAGTAGGGCGCGGGACGTCAACGTTTGACGGCTTATCGATTGCTTGGGCGGTTGTGGAAGCCCTGCATGCAGGGGCGCGTCCCCGGACGCTGTTTGCCACGCACTATCATGAACTGACTGAGTTAGAACAATTGCTGCCCGGAGTGCAGAACGTGCACGTTTCGGTGCAAGAATCGGGAAGCGAAATCGTTTTTCTCAGACGTGTGGAGCCTGGCAGCGCGAACAAGAGCTACGGGATTGAAGTGGCACGGCTGGCGGGTTTACCTATGGGCGTGATATCAAGAGCGCGGGAGATTTTGCGACGTCACGAACAGAAAGAAGAGAAATTGACCGAGGAACTTTCACCAGGAGCGGCGGGTCAGGAAGCGGTTCGTCGCGGGCATCAAACAAGTTTCACCGCGCTTGATGAATCGGTGCTGGAAGCTTTGCGCGGAGCGGATTTGAACAAGCTTACTCCGCTGGAAGCGATGGTTCTGTTGGCAGCATTGCAAAAACAGCTTTCGTAGGAAGGCGCGGACAATCCATGCTGGTGTTGGGGATGATGTCGGGGACGTCGGCCGATGGAATCGATGTGGCTCTTGCACGCATTTCCGGGAAGCCGCCCAAGCTTTCGATAACGCTCGAAGGGCGCCATCACCTTCTCTACTCTTCCGTGTTGCGCAAGGCCATTTTGCGAGTAGCAGCTGGCGAGGCTAGCGGCGCAGCGGAAATCAGCCAATTGAATTTTGCCCTGGGCGAAGAATTTGCCCTGGCTGCTATTGCAGCATGCAAGCTTTGGCGAGTGCCCATGCGGAGAATTTCGTTGATTGGTTCGCACGGCCAGACGATTTATCACCAGGGCGCGCCGTCTTCCTTTGTGGGCCATTCGAGAATTTCGTCCACGCTGCAAATTGGGGAGCCAAGTGTGATTGCCGAGCGGACTGGAGTGACCACGATCGCGGATTTTCGGCCGGCGGATATGGCGGCTGGAGGACAGGGCGCTCCGCTGGTTCCGTTCGTTGATTATTTATTGTATCGGCATCCCACACGGAATCGCGTGGCTCTAAATATTGGCGGAATTGCGAACGTCACAGTGATTCCGGCGGGGGCCAAGCCGAAGGACGTTTTTGCGTTCGACACCGGACCGGGCAACATGATCGTGGACGCGTTGGTGGAAACATTCACGCATGGCCGCGCGCGTTACGATAAAGATTCGGAAATGGCCTTACGCGGATGGATGCTTCCGAAGCTACTGAACGAAATGATGGGACATCCTTATCTTCATAAGGAACCTCCGAAGACGGCTGGGCGAGAACAATTCGGGCGAGCGTACACAGAGAAAATATTCGCCTGGGGCAAAAAGAATCGAGCGAAGCCGGCAGATGTCGTGCGGACCGCGACAATTTTCACTTCCCTTTCAATCGGAAATGCATTTCAGAACTTTATTTTGCCGCGCACGCAGGTAGACGAGTTAATCGTTTCCGGTGGAGGTGCGCGGAATACGCTGATGATGGTTTACCTTGCGGCGATTCTCCCTGGATTTTCCATCGTCTCATCCGATCATTTCGGGATTCAGCCCGAGGCGAAGGAAGCTTTGGCGTTTGCGATTCTGGCATACGAAAGTTTCCATGGACGGTCGAACAATTTGCCGTCTGCTACGGGCGCCATCCATCCTGCGATCCTTGGAAAGCTGGTTCATGGGCGCGCGCGATAAATTGCGCCGTCGCCTCACTGTTCTGGCATTACTCACGCTACTGCTTCCGGCTGGCTGCTCGTATTTTCGGCAGGAATCCGATCCCCATACTTTAGTTTTTCTGATGGAGGCCGCGCCTACCAATCTGGATCCTCGCATCGGCGCAGATGCCTACTCGGCTCATCTCGACGGACTGATTTTTTCGAGCTTGGTGGCCCATGACGCGCAGATGAATGTGATTCCCGACTTGGCCGAGCGGTGGGAAACGCCGGATCCGCGCACCTATGTGTTTCATCTGCGCCACGGCGTCGAGTTCCACGATGGGCGCGAACTTACTTCTGGGGACGTGAAGTTTACCTTCGACACGATTATTTCCGGCGCGGTGAAAACTCCCAAGCGAGGCTCGTTTCGACTCGTTGCTTCCACTGAGGCGCCGGACGCGTACACTTTCGTGTTCCATTTGCGTGAGCCATATGCATCATTTCTTTTTGGACTTTCGCGGTCGGCGGGCCCATCACTGGCACCAGCGCGAATCTTTCCGGCTTCCCATCCTGCACAAACGCCGCCCAAATTGTGAAACAGCTCGGCAACCGCCTCCCGTTAATTCTCGACGCCGGCGACACCGGCGCCACCATGGCATCGACCATCGTGCGCATCGATGGCGATGATTGGACGCTGGCACGTGAAGGCGCGCTTCCCGAAGAAGAAATCGCTAGAGCTCTTGAAAGTGGCCGGTCTGCATAAACGCGACAAAATTCCT
>JABDEK010000112.1 GCA_013287135.1 Acidobacteriota bacterium
CTGGCGAAGGTTTTACTCTGGATGAAATCGAGCACGCTGCCATCGCGAATCCCGAACATGACCCCATTCGCCACATGGAAGTTCGAGAAGCAAAAGGGATGCGCGCGGGCGGATATGGCGTCTTGCTAACTCAAAAGCTCGTGGACGAGCTTATCTATAGCGAAAAAGGTAACGATGTTTTGCTAGTGAAGTATGTTGGGGTATCTCCGAACTAGACCGGCCGATTGCTGGTGGTAATTAGATGGTGGTCTCTAGATGAGTCTAAAGTTTGGCAGCAGCTAACACTTTTTCGGCCAGATCACGAGCGAGGTACTTTTGCAAGACAATCCGCGTCTCGGGATTGGCGGCCAGGTAGCGGTCGAGCGGCTCAACCTCCCATCGCATGCACCGGACAGGCTCTACTACCACGGCATCTGCATCGGATGTGACGCCACTCAAGAGAAGCGCTGAGCCCACGATGTGGCCCGCGACGAGTTCCCCGAAGACACGATCATCTCTCGTGACCCGCACTTTCCCGCGAACAATGACCGAGATTGCCTCAACACTTTTGCCACGCTCCAGCATTCGCTCACCAATTTCCAGATTTGTCCACGTTCCGATACTCAGAATCTGCAGGACTTTCCGAGACGGCAAATCCGGGAAGGCGAGCCGGCGAATTTCCTCCTCTTCAGGCGTCAATTTAACTGGGCGTCGCTCGACAAAAACACGCCAAGACTGGAACGAGTTGATCGCAGCAAAGACGCTACTCCAAATGATTGGCTCCCACAGCGGTTCTGGCTGAAGGATGAAATACGGTAGCGCTATCAGCGAGGCCGCCACCGCAAACAACCTCAGCCAGAGAATGTCGCGAACGCTGTACGCTACCAACAGCAGGATGTTTGCGGCGTGCAGGAAATAGCTCGGTTGAAATAGACCCATGTTTGTAATCTCCCGGTGGCATGTCGGAACTTGTTCTGCTGGGGCTGGTGGAGAGGGCTGAGGCTGTACTATACGCTCAAGCTGAGCGCTTGTCAGAGGCTAATCGTCGGCTGGAATTAGAATACCCTTCAGCGTGAATCCGACTGGGAGCGACATCCACACACGCAAGGGCGCGTGCCCGCCAGGTCCTGATTCAGAGTGCGATGGTGCAACGCTTCTTTCCCACACCGCTCCAGTGGTGAATCTGTTGCCTTGAGCTCCGTGAAAGCATATACTGCGCGAAATTTTTGTACGATCTTTTCTTTGGAGGCTGATATGCGTGACCAACGCTCTGCAAGAACAATCCCTGCGAAAAGCGGAATCGGCCCTGGGTCACAGAATTTTCGAACGCTCTGTGCAGCACTGTTTTCGCATTTGGCTTTTCTTAGCCTGTTGACTATCTCAGTTCTCGTTATTGGATCCGCTGTCCGCGCGCAGGACTCCTCTGACCAACAACAATCGTCGGATCCGTTCTTAGGTGACTATTCTGGGCTTGTTCCGGACGCGAAGAATGGCGACTTGCTTCTCTATATGAAGGACCCGACGGTCCTTAAGAAATACAATAAGTTTATTTTTGACCCAATTACCATCTATTTGCTTCCGGAGGCTCGAGACCGCGGTATTGACCCGGATGATCTGGAGCGGCTGGCTAAGTATTTCCAGCAGGCCGTCACCAATGAACTTGCGAAATCCGGACGCTACCAGATCGTGAAGACACCAGGTCCGGACGTAGCCGAGCTGCGCGTGGCAATCACGAATGTAGAGCCCACGGGCAGCGGGAAGAATGCCGCGGTGAAGGGAGCTGCGACCGCTGCAACTATCGGAGTGGCACCCGGCGCAAGTCTGTTGGTTCCTAGGGTGAGCGTAGGCAAGGTCAATATCGAAGGGGAAATTCTCGATTCAGTGTCGGGCGAGCGCTTGATAGCGTTTATGACCGGTAAAAGTGGGCGGAGGTGGTTCAGCGGCCTTAATACCGTTAAGAAATGGGGCGACATCGAGGCCGCATTCCGGTCCTGGGCCAAGGGATTTCGCGCCCGCTTAGACGAGGTGCATGGCGCGTAGCCATACATTCGCACAAACCGAATTGAACGGACTCATCTCTATCCGAGGGAGCCGCAGCATACAAATCGTTGTTCTGTTCGCAGAAAAGTGATGAAGTCATCGGAACTGTTCGGCGCTCTTTGCCCGGCTAATCGTGGGTTCTGACAGTCAAGTCCTAGTAAACGCTCTAATCGGAGATGCGAAGTGCTAGTTCACATCTCCCGTAACGCGACCTAAACAGCCGAGTACCGTTCCTACTTTCATAATTTTCACTTTCTCCTTTGTTAAGTTTCTTGAAATGCCCGGACTCTTAACAGATTCAGTCCAAGAGCCCCCAGCGACTGGTCCTACTCATCCCCGACTGCTCAATGCCATCATTCAGAGCCGGGACGTAGACACTATCGACTCCCGCAATTTCGACACCGCCATATGGTGGAGCATTGACGTGTTGTAATTCAGCCTAATTACCTCAGCACTGGTCCAAAATCAAGCAGATGATTGGTTCAATAGGGATATCCCTTGGCAAGCGCTTGCGCCAGCCGGGCATCGTGTCCATAGATGTCATCGTAGAAATCCACACGGCCGTCTTCATCCACTCTTGCGGTGGCATACAGAATCAGCACGGGAATCGGTGAGCTCAAGTTCACTTGAACGCTCTTCTCTCCGTTCATGGCGGCCTGGATACGTTCCCGAGTCCACTCCGGTTTGGACTGCAGCACCCACGCGGCGAGCGCGGGAGGGTCCTGAACACGAATGCACCCGTAGCTGAAGTCACGGCGTGACCGAGAGAACAATTCGGTTTTGGGCGTATCATGCAGGTAGACCAAGTAGGTGTTGGGAAACATAAATTTCACGCTGCCCAAGGCGTTCTTGGGGCCGGGACGCTGCCGAACCGATAACTTTCCCGCGCGTAGAAGTTGAATCTCTTCCGGAGTCACCTGCCCGGCGTTTAAGACTTTACCGCTCGCATCGATGAGGTCGTATCCGTTTTTGGAGAGGTAAGCGGAATCCTTTTGTAACGGCGGCAGAATTTCTTTACGCATGATAGTCGGAGGAACCCCCCAATCGGGCCGGAAAACCAAGTAGGTCATGTTTCCGATAAACGCGGGGGTCTCCGAGCGCATGGCTTTGCCGACCACTACATTCATTTTCAAACCGATGTGGTGCGGTTCATCGAACCCGTAAAGGCGAAAGGCCGGCACGTTGACAGCGATCAGCGGCGTAGCAAGGTCGTGAGGAAGCCAGCGCCAGCGTTCAAGTGCAAACTGAAGCTGACGAACGCGATCTACGATCGGCACGTTTAGCTGACGCACGGTTTCCGGTCCCAGACTTCCGGTCACCGCCAGTGCATGGCGAAGCTGAAAACGTTTCACGGCCTCAACGACGTCACCTTCGTATTTCACTGATCCCTCGAGCAACGTCGCCCCCTGAGGAAGATCTCCTACGAGTTTGAGTTTGGTTACCAGTAATGCCATTCCGGCATAAGTGCCGCCCACCGCCACCGGTTTTTCTGGAACCGGGAGCTTCTCGGCGGGATCCTGCTGGGCGAGGGCGAGATACGTCCGCAGAGCCTGAGAGGTTCGCGAGTATCCGTCTTCCTGCGGCTCCGCCTTGTCCAGCAGCGGCGCGATATCGTCTGATTGGGAAATTTGCGAAAGAAACTCCGGCAAATCCGTCACCCTGTGATTCAAGTCGAGATCAAACTTAAGGTGTTGGGGGTTGATGCGTCCTACATCCAGCGCCGAGACGTATCGAAGCAGACAGACCGATAGCGCAAGATCAAATCGCGCAATCTCCTCTGGTGTCGCGTTGGCAGCGAGAGCTTCTTCACGTGCCGGCCACCTGGAAGCATCGTAGTCTTCCGGATTCAGCCCCTTCTGGGCCGCTTTTTGCAAGATCGAAACGACAAGCCTCGCTTGCGCGGTAGGGCCCGCTGCGTTAACCCAGGCTGGTGCGTAGAAGCGGTTTTCATAGAATTTCGTGGTGTCTCCGCTTACGTCACGGAAATCCGGCCAGCGGAGGGTCGGTAATTTGCTTGAGGTGACGAGGGTCCGCAGCGCGGCGCTCACAACCTCCGCAGTCCCCGGACTTAGCGCAGCCCCGTGCGACGCCAACGGGCCAGCGTTTGGCGGGTCTCCTGAGGTGTGGCACCCGATCGCAGAGAACACCAGAAGGAACGCGAAAACGGTTTTACAAGCCATGTCCCACCCTGCAGTAATCGATATAAGGAGAGTCTGAGGCTATTACGCTTTTGAATATCGTGCAAGTTGCTTGGTTGTTTCCTGGGTTACTGGGGATGTATATATGCAGCCTCAGGGCTTCCGCTTGAACATCTTTTTCCTGCCACCTAACGTTGCCCGGCTCCCATGCAGTTCCTGTTATATTTCCGGCGAATGCTCCAATGTAAGGAAAAAACTAAGGCCGCAAGGATTTTTCCGTGCGGTCGTACGTGATGAAGTTTCTAACAATGGCATGACGGGTACGGGGCCAGAACCCGTTACAACGGCAACGATCGTAGCGCGGCTCCCACCCAAGTAGTCCATCACCCAAAGAAATAACAGAGTTTTGGATTATGAACTCGGCCTGCCGGGTGCCAAACCGTTTAGCGAATGCATCGAAACCGTCTCCCCATTCGGGATAGGTTCCGTGCACCTGGCCATGGATCGCAAACAGAGTGGTTTTGATGTAGATTCCGAAACCCGTGTAGGTTTGTCGTATGTAGAGTTTGAACCGACGGTTGGAGTTGAGATTATTTCGCCAGCGCGGCCCGAGTTCTATGGCGTCGCCGGCGCTTCAGGTCCTGATGGAGGCGCCCGAGGCTTCGGAATGCGGAACGTATTTGAGCCACCAAATGCGATCGTGCGGTGGCTCGGCCCGTGCTATGATCCGCTTTCAGAATGAATACCAAGAAAAGACTTCCTCGGATAACAAACTACTGAACAAGCGACCCTCGAAAAAGTACCTCTCTCTAAGTCCGCGTCTGCGCGGTTCGATTGTCACTCTTATTCAAATGGGAGGCACCTATATTCGACAGCGTACTCCCCGCCGGGAGCGAGCCGATCAGTGTGGTTAGTTTTCGGTGGCTTTGGACGGTCCGGTGCTTTGCCGACGCAGGGATCGAGAAAATCGCGAAAGAAAGTTACCCGCACGTTGCGCTGCTCAACAGCGCATTAGAGGCGACCCCGAACGGCGCTATGAAAGCTGTTGCCGCGCCCAGACCAAGCGCAAATGCCAGTGATTTCTTCCCACTACGGAATAAAAAATAGAGCAGTACAAGACTGAAGCTCCGAAGACCAAACGTGAATAGAAAACTGACTAGGGCGTTCAGTGAGTCAAAATGAGCCTCAGCCACATATTCTCTGACCAAAGAAATCGTGTAAATCCGCTCATTCAGGGGTTCGATTTCTTTGAGCAACGGCTCCAGAACCTCGCGCAACTCTGTGCACAATCCCGCGGCCAGCTCCCGGCTCACCTGCTGCGTGCCACACGGGGGCAGTCGCAGGCCATAAGACTTCACCAACCCGCGGGCGGCGTTCACCACGGCGGTTCGCGCACGGACCAGTTCGGCCCGCGCCCGGATCCGAAAATAAGGAAAACGCGTCCCCTGTACAGGCAATCGCTTAGCCAAGTATAATCAGTAGGCTAGAAGCATGAGCGGGAGTAGTTCAGTGGTAGAACGATAGCTTCCCAAGCTAAGAATAAGTCAACCTAACCAGTTGGAACGGCGGCACTTAGCTTTCTGAGAGAAGCTCTTAAACTGAAAATAAAATGAAAATGGAAAATGAAAATTTTCCAGCAACACCGTCACCGAGTTGAACGAGAGCGGCTCGACTATTGGGACCTTCGGAGTGGGAACGAGCCCCAACGGCATCGCCTTCGATGGCACAAACATCTGGGTGGCCGATGAGAACAACAATACCGTTACCAAGTTGCGAGCGAGCGATGGATCGGTCCTGGGCACGTTTGCGGCGGGAACGAGGCCCTTCGGTGTGGCCTTTGACGGTGCCAACATCTGGGTATCAGATTTTGGCAGCAACACGCTCACGAAGCTTAGCGAAAGCGGCACGAAACTCGGCACCTTCGTCACCGGCAATGGGCCGTCGAACGTCGCTTTTGATGGGGCGAATATTTGGGTGACAAATTTCAATGGCGGCAGTAGATGGCCGGCACTGGAATCCTCCTCCCAAAGGCCACACCCTCCGGCTCCAATCCGACGGGAAAACTGCCCAAATTGGTGCCGTCGCTGGCCCGTAGTTTGGTCACCGTCTGCCATATGCGCCTGGCGGTGCGTCGACAGAGGAACATCGCCAAGGTGGGCATGGCCCGAAGACTCTCGGTTCGGCTGTACTGGATGTGGCGAAACGGTTGGGAGTATGCACAGTGGGTCAAGTTCAGTTCGCACGCGGGACAGCTCGGTATCAGGCAGGGCGTGAAGTAGAACGCCGTCCACTTGAATGGGCATCCCGCTCCTTCGCAAGAGGGAGTTTGAACGAGTAATCATGGTCTGAAATTAGGATCGAAGAGATGTGTGGGTCGGACTGAAACCGACCGAAAGATTACAGGCGAGCCGTGGTTATCGACACTGGGGCCAAAGAAATATGACGAAGGAGAACACTCTTCGGAGTGGATGCAAAAGTCTGTTCAAAAAAGATTTGACAGAGCCGACGTTCTTAGAGATGTCTGATAAGTTCTCTGGAATCAACAAATCGGTCTGGACAAGTTTCTGGCACTAGCGACGCGTCGAATACGCAGTCCAGGCTTATCAGGAGTCAGCAAACTCCTCGCGCCGTTCAGATGCTGAAACCCGAGATTTGTGCTAAGTAAGAAGGGCACGATAGAGAGCGTGGAGTTCAGCAAATGAGTTTTCTCAACTGTTGTTCTGACATCGAAAAGCTATGTAACAAGCGCTCCGGGGAAAAAGGTCTTGGTCTTTATTTTTTCATACATAGCAGGAGCAAGCCGCGATTCATTCTTGAATATCGGGAAGACTGGGGCGTCGCCGCTGCGGATGCAGGAACCTTAATAAAGTTCTGCCCGTACTGCGGTAGTGAACTCAATCTCTCATCCTAACCTCTAGATGTCCGGTTATCCGAACTAACCAGGCAAGTTAAATTCATTGGGGGAAAATGCAGAACGCGCCACAGCGGGAACGTCTATGACGCGTCGGGCATTCTTAGTCGCATACCGGCAGGAACTAGGGATCGATGCGATTGCCGAAGCCGGCTTTGCCCAGTCCTTCGAATAAATGGTCGAGCGCCCCAGCGTCGGGGAACCATTTTCCCAGTTGTTCTCGAACGGAAACTTCATTGAAAGGCAAAGGAAAGGTCTTCCGCATTGCTTCCAACGCGACTCGTGCCTCCTCAAGGCGACCGAGCTGGCCGAGTGCAATGGCCTGCACCATGTGCGTCCAGAAAAGTTCCGGCGTATTGACCTGTTTCGCCACCTTCAGAGCTTCGCCGTATTCTCTCTTACGGTAGTGGCCAAACCACAGAACGTAGTAATACCAACCCGGATGATGGGGATTTCGGGCCATCATACGTCGGACAATTTCCACGCCGCGTTCATATTGGCCGGAGAATGCGATCAACATGCCGAGATAACCGCACGTGGTTCCTGCCCGAGGATTGATGGCCATAGCGCGTTCCGCTGCCGGATAAAAGGCATTCATGTCGCGGCCATAAAAGTAAACTGCCGCGAGGTCCTGCCACCCCATTTGCGAAGCCGAATCGGCTTGTATTGCGCGCCACGCAGCTTGGCTGGCGCGCTCGAGTGGATTCTCGCGCGGGTTGATCAAATGCGCATACTCGTGCAGATACAAGTTGGAGAGTGCAGCCCACGCATTCGCGTTACCGCTTTCGCGCTCGAGAACTCGCTCGAAAGCGGTTCGCAGAATGGCGTGCTCGTCAGGGTGATACTGCTGAATGTAGAGAAAATAACGCAATAACAATTCGTGAGGGCTCAATTGTTGAACGGGTGTGTCCCGAACCGTGGATCCCAAGGACCGAACCAACACCCCGTAATCATCGGCCACCGTGGTGACAACGCTATCCGTAAGGCCGTCCTGCATTTCGAACTTGTTTAATTCACTCAGTTTGCGTTCGTAGCATTCCGCCCAAAGATTTGCCCCGGAGTTGGCATCAATTAATTGAATGTTTACGCGGATTAATGTCTCCGACTTTCGAGCACTGCCCTCGATTACATATCGGGCCCCAAGTTCTCGGCCGACTGCACGAACATCTGGCGAGCGCCCTTTGTAAGCAAAGGCGGAATTGCGAGCGATCACACGTAAATGAGGGAACCTCGCCAATCCCGCGGTGACGTCGTCAACCAAGCTGTCGGAGAAAGCTTCCAGATCAGAATCTGAAGCTTGGACCTTTAGCGGGAGGACGGCAATCCACAGATCGCTGGATCGTCGATCTGAAGGGTTCGGTTCAAGTGATATTGTTGGATCAGGGCTACCACTGAGTTCGGCTTGAGAGTCCCGCTTTAGCCGTTGTAAATCGGTGCGAATATCCGCGGCATGCTGGTAACGCAAATTCAGATCTTTCTCCAGGCACTTGTTAACGATGTCTTCCAGTTTGGGCGGCATCTCGGGATTCAGACGCATAGGCGACACCGGAACTCGATTCAGGATTGAGTCGAAGATCAGCGCGGAGGTGTCGCCGCGAAAAGGTGGCGTTCCCGTCGTCATTTCGTAAAGCACCGCGCCCAGGGAAAACAGATCAGTGCGGAAGTCGAGTTCCTTCCCTTTGACTTGCTCCGGAAACATATATGCGATAGTCCCGACGGCTGTACCCGGAGTGGTGAGATGCGCGTCGCAGTCAACGGTCGCCTCTTCCGCAGCCCCAGGCTTCCGGGAGAGTTTGGCTAGGCCGAAATCCAAAACCTTGGCAGTTCCACGACTGGTTATAAAAATGTTAGCAGGCTTGATGTCGCGATGAACGATAGCCTTCGCGTGAGCGGCGTCGAGCGCATCGGCGATCTCAATGGCCAGAACTAGAAGCACGTCCGGATGTAGGTGTTTTCCCGCGATCCGCTGCTTCAGGGTCGAGCCGTCGAGAAACTCCATGGCGATAAACGGTTGCCCGTCCTGCTCGCCGATGTCGTGAATGGTGCAGATATTGGGATGATTCAATGCGGATGCGGCCTCGGCCTCGCGCTGAAATCGAACCAGCGCGCGCGGATCGCGAGCCACCTCGTCCGGTAGGAACTTGAGAGCTACGAAACGATGCAGACGAATGTCCTCGGCCTTATACACGACGCCCATACCACCACCGCCCAGCTTCTCGACGATGCGGTAGTGCGAGATGGTCTGGCCGATCATTTTATCAAGCAGGGGTGCAATCTTAGGTTGGGCCGTCCACCAAGTCAACGAAGAGAGGCAGCCTATAGGTCAAGTCCTTCTATGAGAAGGCCGATCGATGTCAAGGCACACTTTTGGGTTTGCTGTTCGTGCCATGATTTTCTTTCTATTCAGCCAAGCCGCCCCTGTCGCCATCCTTCTATCCGCACTCTTTAGTGAGCGATATTCGCTCGGTGCCAGGTGGGTGTTCTCGTTCAGTAAGTGCTGCTACCTGATTAGCGTCCTCTCTTCTCACCTTTTCGGTGGGAGTTGGGCTCCAGGACTTAGTCGCAGTCACCTGGACTCGGCGGCTGAGCTCGGCTGTTCGGATCAAAACTTTTTAGGCCACCGCACGCATCGCTCTTTGGCTATTGCGCAGTGGTTCGTAGACCTCTCCGCTCACCCACAGCCGATGCAGCAGTACCGCCAACTTGCGCGCCACCGCCACTACCGCTCGCTTCTTGGCATTTTTTCCTCCTCGTTCCGCAAGCTTTCTTCCCCATCTCCGCAAATCACTGTCTTCTCCAAAGGGCCCCAGAATGTAGTGCGCTCCCTGCACCATCATGGTTCGCAGATAGCGGTCTCCTTCTTTGCTGATTTTCTTCTGTGGTTCGCTCTTCCCAGAGTTCCGGCGTCCAGGTTTTAACCCCAGAAAACAGCCCACCTCGCGACTCTTCGCAAACCGATAGGGATCTTCGATCGTCAGCACATAAGTTAAGGCGATCTGTGTTCCCACCCCCTTCACCTGCTTGAGCAAGGACACTTCCGGGTACACTTCCTGGGCGATTTTCTCCATCCGCTGGTCGTATTCCGGGATGCGCTCGTTCAGTGATTCGATTTCTTTCAGCAACGGTTCCAGAACCTCGCGCAACTCCGCGCTCAATCCAGCGGCTAGCTCCCGGCTCACCTGTTGCGTGCCACACTGGGGCAGTCGTTGGCCATAAGACTTCACCAACCCGCGAGCGGCGTTCACCAAAGCCGTTCGCGCACTCACCAGTTCGGCCCGCGCCCGGATCACCGTCAGATGAATTTGCGCCTTGGCACTGCGATGCCGAACCGGCCCCAATAGCTCAGGATCGATTCGCGCCAGTCGTGCCAGTGTGCGCGCGTCGTGCCGATCATCTTTTCGATTGCTCTTGGTGATCAATTCCACTTTTTGTGCGTGCGCCACGATCACTTGATGTCCCAACTCTGTTAGCAGCCGGCTTATCCAGGGAGAATGTGTTCCTGTCTCCATGGCGATCAGACTTCGCGGTATCTTTCCAAAGGTCTGCTTCATCGCTTCTGGTGTCGTCGATACTTTCTGTTCCA
>JABDEK010000113.1 GCA_013287135.1 Acidobacteriota bacterium
GACAACCTAAAAACCGTCGTCCTTTACGGCTCTGCAGTCACTGGCGAGTTTCGCGCCGGACATTCGGACCTGAACGTTTTGTGCCTGGTTGAACGAGCCGACGCCACCGCATTGGAAAACCTGCACCCAGTTGCGGAGTGGTGGATTAAACAAGGAAACTTAGCCCCGCTTATATTCACCCACGACGAGCTGCGTCAGTCGGCGGACGTCTTTGCGATCGAGCTTCTCGATATGAAGCTCCATCACCGCGTTCTTTGCGGAACCGATTTTCTCGCCGACTTCGAAGTCCCGTTGCAGCTACATCGCCTGCAAGTCGAACGCGAGCTTCGCACGGACTGGCTGCGTTTGCGACAAGCGGTCCTAAGCGCGCCGCTCAGCAATAAAGTTCACGTGGATATCATGCTGAAATCTGTTTCGCCGATTTGTGCGCTGTTTCGCCACGCGCTGCTGGCACTCGGTCACGCCATGCCTGCTACAAAACGAGAAGCCCTTGATGCAATTGCAGGATTAACGGGAGCGAATCCCACTGCGTTTCAGGCCATTTTAGATGTGCGCGACGGGAAGCGTAAAGTAAAGGACCTTGATATAGAAGCAACACTAAATGCTTATCTCGACCTGGTGGGCGTCGTAACGAACGAAGTCGATCGGCTTTTGGGCTCGGCCTAGATTCCAGGTGAGCATGCGAGAAGTTTCCGGGACTATGGTTTTGGCTGCAGAGAATGCAGCAATGTTTGTGGACCGTGGCTTTAGCCACGGCATAAACTTCGCGAAATTTTGAGCGGCTTTAGCCGCTGAAGTTCAGATTTTTCGGTTCACGCGACAGCAGGCAAAACGTATTTGATAGGAGGAGTTCATGAAAGCAGTGTTAGCAATTATCGCGGTTCTGGTCATCCTTGCGCTGATAGTGGGAGGGTCTTACGTCTCGCACCGCAATCAGATGGTCACGCTGAACGAAGCCATAAAATCCAACTGGGCGCAGGTGGACGTAGTGCTGCAGCGCCGCGCTGATTTAATCCCCAACCTGGTTGAGACGGTGAAAGGTTTTGCCGCGCATGAAGAAACAGTTTTCGGCGATATCGCAAAAGCTCGTTCCGCGTTGATGAACGCACAAACTCCGCAGGACAAAATCGCCGCGAACGGCCAACTCGATGGCGCGTTAAGCCGCTTGCTTGTAATTGTCGAAAATTACCCACAGCTTAAATCCAACGAAAATTTCCTGCGCTTGCAGGACGAGCTAGCCGGCACGGAAAATCGCATCGCCGTGGAGCGCAAACGCTATAACGACTCCATACAGACCTACAACGCCTACATTGGCCAGTTCCCGAATAATATTTTTGCAAGCTGGGCCGGCTTCAAACGCAACGACGCATACTTCCAGGCGTCGCAGGCTTCTCGCGAGGCTCCCAAAGTGGAGTTTCCCGCTGCCAAGCCATAGCTCGAAATCGGCCGAGACTTAGTTATTTCTGATATTTTCGAGAAGCAATCGAAACGCGATTTGCAGAATTGTTACGATGACTTAGCGTGCGTAGGCGGATGGTGTGGCGTCGGCGCGCCGGCGCGTTTGCGCTCGGACGGGTCCCAATCATTCGGGGGAAACGCGATGCGCCAGAATTTCGGGGAGGGCTCCGAAAACTCGAAAGCTACTTCCGATTTGCCATCCCTGGTCTCGCCCAGAAAACATACCCTGCATGCCAATTCTTCCTGCGTTTGAGGGTTGATGATTCTAAGGTTCTGTCCGCGTTTCACCTTGGTGCCCAGTAGCACCAGGCAGCCGTTCGCGTTCACGGTAATTGTCCTGGTCTTTTCTTCGAAGACTTGATCGGTTTCCGTCCCGCGTATGACCACCGACATGCCTATACGCACGCGCTGCGTTCGCCGCGGCTCGGCGTATGTTTTACCCTCGGCGTCGCGCGACGGTTCTTTCAGCTTGGCCATCCGATTCTCCGATATTCAACGAACAACCCCGCGAAACAGTTCTTTTTCGACACGCCTTCTACCGCTATTCCCATTCCGGGAAATCGCAAGCGGCTTGCGAATTAGCCTCTAATTCGGCGTCCTCGGCAAAAAACTTGTCTTTAGAATCGCACATTATTTTACTGGCATACCGTGCAAGTCTAACCAAAGTCAAATAAAAGTTACCTTAGGTTCCATTAGCACGGTAGCTTAGTTCCAATTCTTTTTGAGGTGCGCGTTCTTCAGAGGTCCTTTTTTATGAATGGTTTATCGGCCTCTGAAATTCGCCGAATCTGGTTCCTTGACCCTCTTTGCCCTCCGCGCTACGCTAGGCAGTATGAAAATTCCTCCTGGGCGTTGCGCCCGCGATACTGAATGAAACAAACCGTCCGACTTGCTGGCGGCATCAACGAGCTTTTTGGCACTCTCGACGAAAATATCAAGCTCTTCGAGTCAACCTTGCACGTTACTACCCACTTGCAGGACCATGATCTGGAAATCGAAGGTGCGCCTGCCCAAGTAGAGCGCGCTGCTCAAATTCTTTCCGAATACAACAATCGCATTCGCGAAGGTCGCGTCCCCGGCAGCCAGGAAGTAAAATCGCTGCTCCGCATCGCTACCGCCGAACCGTCGTCGGAACTGCGCGGCGCTTTTTCGCCCACTCGCACTCGTTCGTTTGGCAAAAAGAGCATCGCTCCGAAAAGCCCGAACCAGCGCCGTTACATCGAAGCGCTTGAAGCTTTCGACATGGTGTTCGCCATCGGCCCCGGAGGAACCGGGAAAACTTACCTTGCCGTCGCGATGGCCGTCTCCGCCTTGCTCTCGAAACAAGTGAACCGCATTATCTTGGCGCGCCCTGCAGTAGAAGCGGGCGAGCGCCTCGGCTTTCTCCCCGGCACGCTTCAGGAGAAGGTCGACCCTTACATGCGTCCCCTCTATGATGCGCTTCATGACTTGCTAGAAGCGGATAAACTTGAGAGTTATCTCGAAAAGGGCATCATCGAGGTCGCGCCGCTCGCCTTCATGCGCGGCCGCACGCTCAACGATTCTTTCGTAATCCTGGACGAAGCGCAGAACACTACCAGCGAACAAATGAAAATGTTCCTCACGCGCCTGGGCTTCAATTCCAAGGCGGTAATCACAGGTGACGTCACGCAGATCGATCTGCCGGATTCACGACGCTCGGGGCTGGTCGAAGCCATCGAAATCGTTGGCAAGATCGAAGGCATCGCCATGGTTTACTTCGATGAGCACGACGTGGTGCGCCACAGCCTGGTCCAGCGAATCATCAAAGCGTACGACGAACATGGCGCGCTTAACCCTCGCGACAAGCATCACCGAGCCTAGCTGGCGCACATGATTCTAAATCGCCAGCGCCAGGTCCGTATTTCCATTGAGAACCTCGAAACATTTTCTGCCAAAGTGCGCAAACTTCTGAAAATTCCTGCCGATGCGGTTGCGATTTGCCTGGTCTCCAGCGCCGACATCGCCAAATGGAATCGCGCGTACCGTGGCAAAAATAAGCCCACGGATGTATTGTCGTTCACAACGGATGAGCCAAGTGTTAAGCATCGAATTGGCAAATTGCTTTGCAAGCGAACCGCCGCGAAATCAAGCGAAGGTGCTGCAATGCCGTACTGGGGCGACATTGCCATCGCGCCTGCGATCGCTCGGCAAAATGCCCGTCGGTTCGGACGCGAATTCAACGACGAAATGTGCATTCTCATTCTTCACGGAATTCTTCATCTGATGGGTTACGATCACGAAACCGATAATGGACAAATGGAGCGGCGCGAAATGCGCCTTCGCCGCCAACTTGGTCTAGCTCCGTAATGCCGATCCTCATCTATACGCTGGGCATTCTCGCGCTCACCGCGATCCTGCTATTTTTCTCTTACCTCGACCGCGTCTATCGCGAACTCGGCCGCGTCTCGACGGGACGCACTCACGCCCATCTGGAATTATTCGAAGGCGAAGTCGAACCGCGTTTCCATATGGATCGTCAACGCGCCGCTCTTGCCTTCAGTCTCCTTGCTCGCCTATGGCTGGTTATGGTGGCAGCTATTACCGCCCGAGCTGTAATTTTCTTCGCTCTTGGTACCTGGGAAGCCGCCCTGGAAATGATTTTTTTCCTGGGCGCGGAAGTAGTGGTAGCCATGCAATTTCTGCCGTCCCTACTTCTGGCACGTGCGCCCGGTAATTGGATTGCGCCGTTCGTCCCGATTGTTCGCGTGTTTGTATTTCTCACCTGGCCCGTGTTGGCCGTCCTGGAGTTCTTCGTTTCCGTCCTTCACCTCTCAGAAGAAGAACAAAGCGCGCCGGCTGCTGAACAGCAAGCCATCGAAAACTTTGTGGATGCTGCCACCGAAGAGGGAATCATCGAACAGGACGAAGCGCGCCTGATCGAGCAAGTGGTCGAGTTCGGTGACAAACGTGTCCGTGAAGTAATGACTCCGCGCCCGGACGTGATTGCCATACGCGTCACGGCCTCGCTCGAAGAGTTGCGCGAGCTTGTGGTGGACACCAAGTTTTCGCGACTGCCTGTATTCGAAAAATCGCTGGACGATATCGTCGGCATCGTAATGGCGCGCGACATGCTCGAGGTTCCCGACCGCGAAGCCGCTCATCGCACCGTTCGCGAACTCATGCGCCCCGCTCTGTTCGTGCCGGAAACAAAATTCGGCTCCGAGCTGTTGAAAGAAATGCAGCGCAAAAATCAGCAAATGGCCGTCGTGATTGACGAATACGGATTGATGGCGGGCCTCGTCACCATCGAAGACTTGGTGGAAGAAATCGTCGGCGAAATCGGCGAAGAAGATCGCCGGCCCACGCCGGATGTGATTCGTGAATCGGGAGGCTCCTTAATTGTCCGCGGCAGCGTTGCGGTAGATAAAGTGGGCGAGCTGTTTGGAGTGAAGCTCGACGCCGCCATGCAACATTCCAGCGCCAGCACCATTGCAGGCCTGCTCAACAGCCTGGCGGGCCACGTGCCCCGCACCGGCGAAGTGATTGACGCTGACGGAGTGCGCTTCGAAGTCCTGGAAGCCAATCAGCGCAAAGTGCTGCGCGTGCGCGCCCGCCTGAATTGACCTTACCTTGCTATCGCCAGCTAGGCGTGGAAACTGGCTGCGCTGAAAGCCTCAAACATAATGTAACAACGACTGAGAAAGCGATGGGTAGGATCAAGAGGTATCTCCAGCTCACAACCGTGATGGCGGCAAAGCAAAGAGCGAACGCCCGCACAGTGCCGCGCATGAGCGCCAAAGTCGCTGCCGGAAGGCCACCTAGCTGCCATGCCAATATCGCCGAGAATAGAAAAAACACGCCGACAGGGAATCCCGCAGCCTCAAAGAGGTCCCCTACGTGCGGTTGAACCCTTGCAGGTCAAAATGAATTGACCGCATTGAGCCAAGAAGGGCATCAGCTCCCCATGCGGGATCAGTCTGGCGAAAGCCGAGCGTGTGTCCTACCGCGAAAAGCAGCGGAAGAACAGCAGCGATTCGATAAAATATAGATGCTTTCATTCTTGCCTCCAGAGATCACGGCAGCGAGCACTACGATCCTGCGCGCAGCTTCAAACTTTACTACTAGCGGAATTTGCGGAGGCTACTTGTAGCGGACCCAAAGGCGTACAATCGTTGTACTCATGGCATTCAAGTCTGGCTTCGTCGCGATTGTTGGGCGTCCCAATGCGGGCAAATCTACTCTGGTAAACACGCTGGTCGGTCAAAAAGTCGCCATCGTCTCGCCCAAGCCACAGACTACGCGCAATCGCATCCAGGGAATTTTGAATCGCGACGATGCGCAAATCGTTCTCGTCGATACCCCAGGCATTCACCGACCCGAAAATGTTCTGAGCCGCATGATGATGGACGAATTGCAGTACGCGCTGGAGGGAATAGACATTCTTTCGCTCATCGTCGACGCCGCCGCCGATTTCGGCGCGGGCGACCGCTTCTCGATTGAATGGGTGCGCCGTTTTCGCGGCCCCGTTTTTCTTTTGCTGAACAAAGTGGACCGCCTTCGCAAACAACTTCTGCTGCCTCTCATCGAGCGCTACAATAAAGAATTCGAGTTTGCCGAAATTTTCCCCATATCAGCGCTTACGGGTGCTGGGTGCCTGGACTTGGTGAACTCATGGCTGACGCTCCTCCCGGAAGCGCCGGCGCATTTCCCTCCCGATCAATTCACTGACCAGCCCGAACGTTTTCTGGCGGCAGAACTCGTTCGCGAAAAAGCGATCCTAATTACGCGCGAAGAAGTGCCGCACGCCATCGCCGTGCTGGTGGATAATTTTGAAGAAGGGGAGAAGCTCACGCGCATACGAGCCACGATTTATGTGGAGCGCGAAGGGCAGAAGGGAATCCTGATCGGCAAAGGCGGCGCCACCATCAAAAAAATCGGCACGCAAGCGCGCCAGGAACTGGAACTAATTCTCGGCAAAAAGGTGTTTCTGGAACTAATGGTAAAAGTTCAACCGCATTGGCGCCAGAATTCCGCAATTGTTCGCCAACTCGATTGGCACCGCCAGCTCGAACAACTCGCCGACTACCAGGAATAAGCCGGTTTTGCCTTTGCCTTCGTGGCGCCGGGTTTTAAGCCGGGCATCTTGCTTTTTCGCTCTATTCCCGCGCCGGGGCGATCCCCAGCGACCGCATCTTTCTGTACAAATGGCTACGTTCCAGTCCCAGAACCTGTGCAGCCTTGGTCATGTTCCAGCGATTCTCTTCTAATTTGCGCAACACAAATTCGCGCTCATACGCCGATCGCGCTTCATGCAAGCTCTCATACGGTTTCTGCGGGCTCTTGGAGGCGCCGCGAAATAACTCCGGCGGCAAATGATGCGGTTCAATCCGCGGCGACGGACAAATAATAACTAGCCGCTCCACCAAATTTTTCAACTCGCGAACGTTGCCCGGCCAGGGGTAGCCCATCAGCACATCCAAGGCCGGCGCACTGAACTCTTTTTGCTTCTTGCCATACTCTTCGCAAAACGCTTTCAAAAAATGCGCCGCAATAATTGGGATGTCTTCGATGCGATCTCGCAGCGCCGGCACGTAAAAAGGGATGACGTTCAGCCGGTAAAACAAATCCTCGCGAAACGCATTGCGTCCGATTTCCTCTTCGAGTTTCTTGTTGGTGGCCGCGATCACGCGAACGTCCACAGTGATCGGCGTATTCGAGCCTAAAGGCTCCACGCGCTGCTCTTCCAGCACTCGCAGAACCTTCGACTGCGTCTTTAGACTCATGTCGCCCACTTCATCCAGAAATAACGTTCCGCCATTTGCCTTTAGAAATTTGCCCACCTTATCTTCGCTAGCTCCGGTAAAACTTCCTTTGCGGTGCCCGAACATTTCCGATTCGATCAACTCTTCCGGTATCGCCGCGCAGTTCACTTCCACAAATGGCATCGACTCGCGCGAACTGCTGGCGTGTAACGCGCGAGCGACCAGCTCTTTGCCCGTTCCGCTCTCGCCGTAAATCAAGACGCGCCCATTCGTCGGCGCGGTCAAAGCAATCTGCTGCCGCAGCGCTTTCATAGGCACGCTGCTGCCCAAGATTTGGTGTTTCTCTTCGAGTTCGGCGCGCAGCCGGCGGTTTTCTGACTCTAGCCGCAAGTATTCGAGCGAGTTACGTACCACCAAAATTACAGTTTCCAGCGATAGGGGTTTCTCGATGAAATTGAAGGCGCCCAATTTGGTGGCGCGCACTGCCGTTTCAATATTTCCGTGCCCCGATATCATTACGACCATGGGTGCGTCGTCGCGGGTTTGTATTTGCTCCAGCGTCTCAAGCCCATCCATTTTCTTCAGCCACACATCGAGCAAGATTAGATCGAAATTCCGCCTTCCGATCCGTTCCAGGCATTCTTCGCCCGAGGCCACCGCTTCAACCTCGTATCCTTCGTCGCGCAGCAAAGCTCCGAGCGATTCGCGGATACCGCTTTCGTCATCAACAATCAGTATGGTCGCTGCCATTTATTTTTCAGACCCTTGGGCTGACTCTCTCGAGATTTCTATAAATAAAAACGCTGGCGCTGGATTGGACGCCTACGCCACCGGAATTCCCGCCGAGACCTGTGCCGGAACAGTTTCCGCGGCCGGGAAGCGAATCAGAAAGCGAGTGCCGCTGGGCAAATTGTCTTCCACGCGAATGGTTCCAAAATGCTCAGCGATAATCCGGCTGGCGATCGCGAGACCCAAACCCGTTCCACGTTCTCGCGTGGAAAAATGCGGCAGGAAAAGCCGTTCCTTGTCCTGCGGAGAAATGCCATGCCCGCTATCTGAAATTTCGATTTCCACCGCGTCGCCATCGCCTTCCACACGCGTCGCCACACGCAAGCGTCGCACGGTTGAGCCTTCCATTGCCTCCGCCGCGTTATCAATCAGATTCGCCACCACGCGACGCAGCAATTCCGGATCAGCCTTCACCAGCGGCAGCGTCGGCGCGAGCTCCGTCTTCAACGTGATTCCTTCCAGTCGGCCGCGAAATAAATCGAGCGCTCCGGACACGATCGAATTCAAATCCGCAGAGGCCAAACGCGCGGAAGGGAATCGCGCGAATTGCGAAAACTCATTCACCAGAGATTCAAGCGTCTGCACTTCGCGTTCAATCAATCCAGCGCATTCCGCCACCAGACCTTCGAATTCCGCTGACTTGCCATCGGGCCGCGCCGACGCTGCGCGATCCAGATGACGCAGCAAACGCTGGGCCGAAAGCTGTATGGGAGTCAACGGATTCTTGATTTCGTGCGCGATGCGCTGCGCCACTTCCTGCCACGCAGCAGCTTTCTGCGCTCTCAAAAGATCGGTCAAATCGTCGATGACCACCACAAATCCGGGATTCGAGCGCCGCGGCCCCAGCGAACTGACCGTTACGGCAGCGCGAACCAATCGTCCAGCAGTAGCGATCTCAATTTCGCGCGACGCCGCGCCCATTCGCAACGACCGCCTCATCAAATGCAGCACAGCGCGCCCCGCTTCTTCGCCCAGTAAATCCGTCAGCGTATGCGCATTGCGCGCATGCTCGCCCAAAATCATCGTTACCGCCGAATTTATGCGCGCCACTTCGCCCGACGCGTTTAGCGAAACGACGCCGGTAGGAATGTGTTCAAGAATCGCTTCCATCAATTTTCGTCGGCCTTCGCGCTCCTCGATGGCTTGCTCCAGGCTCTTGGTAAACTCGTTGATCTGGCGACGTCCCGCTCCGAGCTGGTCGGTCATTCGATTGAACGAGCGCACCAGCGTGCCCAGCTCATCCTGCGCCTGCACCTCGATACGATGATCGAAATTGCCGCGCGAAATTTCTCTGGTAGCTTCGGCCAGCGCCTGAATCGGAAGAGTCACTTGCTTCGAAAGAAACAGCGCCACCCACGTAGTAGTGAAGAGCAGCAGCAAAGTAATCAGTAGTAGGGTGAGCAAAATTTCGCGCTTGTAATCACGCAACCGCTGCTTCTGCTGCGCGTAAGACGCCATCTGCGTTTCAATATTGTTGTAACGTTGCAGGAAATCGTCAGGCAAGTGCCGCGCCGCATATAGCGTCAGGTTCTGCCGCGGCGCGCTTCCCGCGATGTATAGCTGATTTCGCGTCTGCCACACTTGAGCGCCACTACGCAGCTTTCGAACGAATTCAGGCGGGCCTGGACTTCGATTGTCCCCGCGATTCTCTTTTTCCTGCGAGCTTTGCGGCCCCAGGTTCCAACCTTTCTCAAAATCCATTCCCGCGCCTACTCGGCCGTCAGAGTCCGCAATCCACGCCGCGTCTGTGCTGCGGCTCAGCTCTAGAAGAGTTTGATCCGGAGTTTCGCGCGCGGCGGCTTCGGAAGCCAGCGCGTCGAGCCGTTTCAGTTCCGACGCGCCGAAGCCAGTCAGCAGCACCTGGCTTTCTTCGTTCGCTATTTCCAGCGGACGCGGGAACCACAGGTTGAGCGTTCGATTCAGCAGCGCGTAGCTGAAGAAAAACAAGAACACAACCGGCAGCAACGAAACGCCCATTGCGCCCAAAACCATTTTCGCCTTGAACCGCGAACCAATCTGGCGAACCCGCCGCTCGTTCCACAGTCGAAGCAGGCTTCGGCTCATGATCAATGTGAAAATCAGAAGCCCTGCGGCTATAACCGTGTTCAGCGCGAACCAAATTACCAGGCCGTTTCCTTCCTCCGGATGTAGCGGAATCCGCAACGAGCCGAGCGTGAACACGGCGGCTGCTAATAGCACGATGGCTACGAGGCCCAGCGTAATCCATAACTGTCGTTTTCGCTTTGCTCGGTGGCCCTTCACCGAGCCTCCTTCTTATTGCGGTCTAGCGGCCTACGCGAGAAGCGGAAGCGCTGAATTACCGTCGAATTGACGCAATTTGGCATGGAAACCGTAGCTTAGAAGGCAAACTAGGGCCTGTCAAGGAAGTGTTGCGTATCTACCACACTATTGTGGCTCTTTTTCAAGGAGCTTCAGCGGATGTCCCGGATTCGATCTAGTCGAGCAACTCCGCCTTCGCCCAAAGCAGATTAGCCGTTAGCGCGCTGGAAT
>JABDEK010000114.1:0-572 GCA_013287135.1 Acidobacteriota bacterium
AGAGTGACCCCTAGAGTTACTTTCACCCTGGGTCTGCGCTATGAGATCCAAACCGCGCCAACCGAACGTCACAATGCGCAAAATTATTTTAGTTTCACTGCGCAGAACCCCATCAGCGCCCAGCTTGGTGCTTTCGTTCCGGGTGAGGTTATCTTCAACTCGCCCAACAACTCTGGCCTGTACAATACTCCGTACAGTAACGTTGCTCCGCGCATCTCCGTTGCGATTCAAGGAACCAAAAACCTGGTGTTCCGTGGCGGTTACGGCATTTTTTATGTGCCGAACTACTATGGCCAAGGTCCCAATGACGGATTTTCGCAGGCGACACTGTGGAACGCCACTCTCAACAATGGTCTAAATCCCGCCTCGACTCTTAGCGGAAACGCAAATGCTAATTGTGAAACTGCTCCTGGCGTTTTTTCACCCTGTGGCCCGGCATTCACCACGGAACGGTTGCCCTCAGGCAATACCGCGGGAGGATTGCAGGATGTCGGCTTTGGCGCCACCATAGTTAACCAAAACCGGAAAACTCCTTACGTGGAGCAGTGGTTGGCAGGAGCCCAGTACTCATT
>JABDEK010000114.1:582-10121 GCA_013287135.1 Acidobacteriota bacterium
AGCTACGTGGGGAATCATGGGACAAATCTGCTTGGAACAGGTTTGCAGTGGAACCAGATTTCGCCGGGAAATTTGGCGCAGGGGAATGCGCTGTTCAATTCGGTGCCCAACCCATTTTTTGGCCATATAACATCAAGCAGCTGCGGCCTCAACAACTCTACGATTACCGTGGCGCAATCGCTGGCTCCCTTTCCTGAATACTGCAGCGTGTTCGAAAATGGGCCTGCTGTTGGTAGCTCTTCGTACGACGCGTTGGAGGTCACCTACACTCACCGCTGGCACTCCGGACTGGATCTCAACCTTTCGTACACCTATTCGAAGTTCATGGATGACGTGCAAGGAGCTTCCGGTTGGGCCTTCCCTGGCAGTGGGACAAGTAACCTGAATTCGTACAATCTTGCTGCCGACTATTCTGTTGACGCGAGCAATGTTCCGCACAGGTTCGTCGCCTCTTACATTTACGAATTACCTTTTGGCCGAGGAAAAGCATTTGGCTCGGACTGGAGCGGACCTGTTAACGCCGTTCTGGGAGGTTGGGCGTGGAGCGGAATCCTCACTGCGGAGTCAGGATTGCCTATTTCCATCCAACCAGCCTCAAACAATGTCGGTTTCGGTTTCAATCAGCGCCCCAATGTGGTGCCAGGAGTGAACCCGATACCGGCAGGTCAATCGATCAATAACTGGATTAATCCAGCCGCGTTCTCGCAGCCAGCTGCATTTACATTCGGAGACGCTCCGAGGTTCTTCTCGAATCTTCATGGGCCCAGGTACTTCGATTGGGACATGTCTATACAAAAATACTGGAATGTCACTGAGGGCAAGCGGTTGCAATTTCGCTTCGAGATGTTTAACGCGCTCAATCATCCGGACTTCTTCCAACCAGACACAAATCTGTCCGACGTAAGCTCCGGTAATTTCGGAAGGATTACGCAAGCTTACCAGGCGCGAACTGCACAGGTGGCTGCGAAATTCTACTTTTGACGCCCTGGTGCGCTCTTGTCAGACCCCACCCACGGACGCGGAAGCCTGGCAGGCCGGCGAACCCAGATTCCGAACACGGAACGCTTCGCCGCTTGCCGGACCTCCCGTTCGGTGTCCCCAAAATGAAATCTTGCAGGGCCCTAGTGAACGCCGCCGTTGCAATCAAATGCCGGATGAGACACGACAGATCGATTTCTTTTTCGTTTCTTTGGCGCGATCCTGGTCCCATCTACCCCGGAAGCGAAAGAGGGTGTGAATGACGAGCACTAAATACTTCCCGGGCAGTAGCAGCGATACTCAGATACGCGCTGGTGTACCTTGTTTCGTAGCACCCGTCTCTCCGGACTGTGGCGGATTGTTGGGCGCTCTGCGATGGCGAAGAATAATATTGCGGATCGTCTGCGCGCTTGTAACTCTTGCAGGACCCAATGCCTCGCGCGCGCAGCAAGCGTTGAAGGACCCACCATCCGGCATCGGAAATCTGGAGAGCGCTGAGGTAAACGGCGACACACTGACGCTGCGCGTCGGCGAAGATACGATTGTTGTACAGGTCGTCGCGACCAACATCCTGCGCGTACATTATCAGCCACAAGCCCGGACGAGCGCGCCAACCCCGGTCCTGGACCCAAGCCACACTTGGCGCAACGACACTCCGGCAAAGATCGAGACCGATTCGGACCCGATGACGATTTCAACGGAAAAGTTAGTTGTGAAGATTTCCAAGACCCCCCTACGGTTTGCGATCTACGACGACTACAATCACCTGCTACTGCGAGAGCCAGCAGAGGGAGGCGTTTATGGCGGCGGTTTGCGTTTTACGTACAACATCTCGGACCCGTTTTTCGGCATAGATGGCACCAGTCTCCCTGGGCAGAATATCGATAGACGCCAGGATATCCGGACTGGAGCTCGCCGCTCCGGCGGCACGGTCAGCGCCGGTCGCCAAGGCGACGGCGGCGCTCCGCTCGCGTACACACTCAGGTATGGCTTGCTGGTAGATTCCGACGGCGGAAATTTCGATATCTCGACTGGAGAGCTCCAGTTTAGCGGCGGCTCGCGCGAAGATATCGAATACTTCGCCATTGTAGGTGATCCGAAAACGATCATGCACGGCGTCGTCGACATCAGTGGGCACCCGCCAATGATGCCAAAGTGGACTCTGGGATTCATGAATAGCCAGTACGGCTCAACGCAATCGGAGATCACGCAGATTGTTGATACCTATCGCGACAAAAAAATTCCCATTGACGGCTGCATTCTGGATTTCGATTGGAAAGCATGGGGAGAGGATAATTATGGCGAATGGCGATGGAACAGCACCAGCAGTCCCGGGAACGTCCATCCGGACAAATTCCCGGATGGCGCATCCGGCAAATTCGCAGAGGCCATGCACGACAAGGGTATTAAACTTGTAGGCATCTTCAAGCCACGCATCGTATTGCGCAATGTGGAAGGTAACCTAACTAAGGCCGCCCAGTACGCTTACGATCACAAATTATTCTTCGATTGGGAGCAGCCTTATATTGATTATTTTTCGAATCGGCCGGCGCTGGATATTGATTTTTCCAAGCCCACCGCTCGCTCGTGGTTCTGGGACCACATGGCGCCCGCATATCGGTCGGGACTGCAATATTTTTGGAACGATGAAGCGGATTCGATTGGCAATGCCATGTTTCCTAACTTCCAGAATGCGGACATGCAAAGGGCGATGTATGACGGCGCACGCTCGGTCGGTGATCAGAGGGTCTGGTCAATCAACCGAAATTTCTATTTGGGTGCGCAGCGTTATGCTTACGCAGAATGGTCTGGTGATATCAGGACGGGGTTTCAGAGCATGGGCTGGCAGGAATCACGCATGCTTTCATCGATTGGTCTTGGTGAACCGCACTGGAGCATGGACACTGGGGGCTTCGAGGGCCACCCCGATTCTGAAAACTACGCACGCTGGGTCCAGTTCGCGGCATTGGTGCCGATCATGCGCGTACACGGAAGCTTGAATGAGCATCGCCAGCCATGGATTTTCGGCGCTCAAGCTGAGGCCGATGCTAAGGCGGCGATCGAATTGCGATACAGCCTTATTCCTTATATGTACGCGTATGAACGGCAAGCGAACGAGACGGGCATCGGTATTGTGCGCCCACTCTTCTGGGATTTTCCAATAGATGGAGGCCGGGCAGTGGACATTACCGACGAATGGATGTTTGGCGAGGAGTTGCTTGCCGCGCCGATTCTGGGTGAAGGGCAGGCAACCCGCACAATCTACTTGCCTCCGGGTCAGTGGTTTGATTATTTCCGCGGCCAGCGATATGAAGGTAGCCAGTCCATCGTTTATCCAGTTAATTCCCAGACGTGGTCGGATATCCCTCTTTTCATACGCGCCGGCGCAATCTTGCCGACCCAAGACGTTCAACAGTATGTCGGAGAACATCCCGTGACGCGCGTCTTTGTGGACGTATTTCCGACCGCGACAGAGACATCCTTTAACTATTATGACGACGACGGTCTTACCTATGCGTATGAGAAAGGCGCCTTCTATCAGCAGCGTCTATCTTCTAGCGACAACGGGACAGTCGTTCGTTTCGGCTTGGCTATGCCCACAGGAACCTATAAACCGCCGTTGCGCGAGTTCGAACTAAAGCTGCACGGCATCTCGGCGCGTGCCGTGACCATTGGCGGCGTGGAATGCACGCACTACACAGACCTCGCGCACCTCGAAAGCGCATCCGCCGAGGGTTGGACGACGGGGACTGATGTGTACGGCAGTGTGACCGTCGTGAAGGTTATGGCCGCCACCGCGAGGCAGATAAGCGCGAGCCGTTAGTTGCTATGCGGATTGCAGTCTGGGACGGTTACGCGCCCCGATTTGGTGGTATCGTTTTTAGCGGCGCTTGCTCCGGATCTGGTAAGAGACAGGTTTACGTCAAAGTCTTCTTCGGGGCTGCAGCGGGCGCTCCGGCTCCTACTCGCGGCCATTCGGGTCTTCCGCGTCTTGTCGCCGGCCTGCTTGTCATATGAGAGGGACGTGAATGGCGCGTCGAATTCCGCGTCGTGAGTTTCTCGCAAGCTTGGGCGCAGCCGGGGCCACGACGGCAGCTTCTTTGTTGTCGCTCGCCCCGGTCCGGATCCTTGCCGGATATAGTGCAGCGGCAAAGCCGAAGTCCGACCCAATATTCCAAGCGAAGGCCTTGAAGGGAGTTGACTTTGTTCTCCGCAACTCGCCAACTTCTCGGAAGTATCTCATTGAAACCATGCCGGGAGGCGTAGCCCTGCTGGACTACAACAACGATGGTTTGCTGGATATTTTCTTCGTGAACGGCGGGCATGTGCGGGATATTGTGGGTGCCACCATGAGCTTCGATCGCCGTAATCCCGCCTACTGGAACCGCCTGTACCGTCAGAATCCGGATGGCACCTTCACCGATGTCACCCAGCAGGCTGGTCTTGCGGATGCCGGTAACTCAAACTATGGGATGGGAGTCGCGGTCGGGGATTACGACAATGATGGTTTTCCCGATATCTACGTGACGAACTTCGGAAAAAATATTTTGTATCACAACAATGGCGACGGTACTTTTACGGATGTCACCGCGAAGGCTGGCGTCGCAGCGGGCGGTTGGTCGGCCTCCGCAGGATTCTTCGATTGCGACAACGATGGCAGACTGGATCTGTTTGTTACACGCTACCTCGATTGGAGCATGGAGAAAAGCAAGACGTGCGGCTCCGAACGGCCCACGTATTGCCCGCCTGGTGAGTTTCCTGCCATCACAAACATTCTGTACCACAATCGGGGAGATGGCACATTTGAGGATGTAAGCGTCGCTTCCGGCATCGCCGCGAAGAAAGGCCATGGCCTAGGAGTCGCGTTCGCTGACTATGATGGCGATGGCTTCACGGACATTTTTGTCGCCAACGACGTCACGAACCAGTTTCTTTTCCACAACAATGGAAACGGTACGTTCACCGAATGCGGTTTGGAATCAGGCGCCGCGCTTTCCGAAAATGGGAAAATGCTCTCGGGTATGGGTGTTGTTTTTCAGGATTACGATAACGATGGCCTTCCTGACCTTCTTATCACCCAACTTCCTCATGAGCCTTACGTCGTCTTTCATAATGAAGGCCGAGGATTGTTCAGTGCGCAGGAATTGACGGCGGGGTTTGGCGTGCTCTCGGGGAACTCCTCGGGCTGGGGAGTTGGGCTGGAAGATTTTGACAATGATGGCTGGAAGGATGCATTTATTGTCCAAGGCCATGTTTTCGACAATGTGGAGATGTACGACGGCTCGCTGCGCTATCGAGAACCTCCCTTGCTTGCCTTGAACCACAAAGGACGTTTCGTAAAGGCTGACGCCGGATCGGATGTGCCAGTAGCCGGACGGGGAGCGGCATTCGGCGATCTAAACAACGATGGCTGGGTGGACGTGATTACAACTTCCCTCGGCGAAGCACCCCAGTGCTATCTGAACTACGGCGGCGAACTGCATTGGCTGACGATTACGCTGAGAGGAAAACGAAGCAACCGCGATGGCTTTGGCGCCCGCGTGCAAGTCAATGGCCAGACTCGTTTCGCCACAGCATCGGGAAGTTACCTCTCTTCGAATGACAAGCGCTTGCACTTTGGTCTCGGTTCTGCTGAGACGGCCGACATAGAGATCAAGTGGCCCTCCGGTATCCAGCAGGCTCTACGGGGTGTCAAAGCCAATCAATTCATCGTGATCGAGGAATCGGCGCCATGATTCATGCGTTGTTGTGGATGTGTTTGTTATTCCCGCCGCAATCGGCGGAGCCGTCCGTGTCCCCCGAAGTCCTCACTCTATTGCAAGCCGGAACGGACGCCGAAAATCGCAGCGACTTTGACCAGGCGATCGCTGCCTTTCGTAGGGCGGCGAATTTGGATCCCACCGCTGGGATCGTTTTCTTCAAGTTGGGCGACGCTTACATGAAAAAGCGTGACTTTGCGGGGGCCATTTCTCCTCTGCAGCGCGCCGCCGAACTCAGTCCGGAGTCTCTCGCCGTTCGCCAGTTACTAGGCTACGCACTGTTAGCGGAAGGCTATGCCTCCCAAGCCATTCCTCATCTGACTATGATTCACGAGTATGGAGCTCTGGGTATTGCCCAACTGCAAACAGGCCAACCTGGGGAAGCAGTCGCGAATCTGCAAGCGGCACTTGCGAAATCGCCAGACGATCCGGATCTTCTTTTTTACCTCAGCCGCGCCGCGACCGCACTCTCTGGCCAGTCGTTGGATCGATTGCTCTCCGTTTATCCGAAGTCTGCACGAGGGTATCAGGCTCTCGGTCAAACTGATTACGAAATGAAAGTGTTTCCGAAAGCTGTGATGGAATACGAGCAGGCGATAGCCATACGACCCGATTTGCCCGGTTTGCGACTTGAACTTGGGCAAGTCTATGCGGCTGGTTCTGAATGGGAAAAAGCGGAAGAACAATTTCGGGGAGAAGCAAAATTGCAGCCCGGAAGTCCAGAAGCTGCTTATCGTTTAGGGAATGCGTTGATGCAGCAGGGAAAGATGAAGGAAGCCATCGAGGAACTGCGGCGTTCGGATTTGTTGCGCCCGAATATGCCGGAAACTCTTTACGCTCTCGGCAGAGCGGCTGCGGTTGTTGATCCGAACCTGGCGGAGCATGCGTTCGCGCGCGTGATTGAGTTGGAGAAGGAGACTCCTCTTGCCGGGCAGGCATATCTAGCGTTGGCAGGAATTCATCGGAAGCAGGGCAAGACGGAACTGGCCGCGCGCGAGATGCAAGAGTATGGCCGGATTCAGACTCTTACTGCCGGCCTCGAACATAAAAATCCCTAGCGGTGCTGGTCTTCTTCGCGATAAGGAGCCGGTGCTTGAAAAAAGACCTGCGAAATCCTTGGATATTTGCTCTCACGCTGTGGCTCGCTTTCGTTTTTCTTGCACCCTGTGTATTAGCCCAGAAATCGAATACGCGGCATACCTCCGAAAACCGCGTGTTACGAGTAACGATCAAGACAGACGGAACCTATGAACTCGTTTTTCGCAGCGTTGGGTGGCGCCTCGTTGGCAGACTTCCCGAAGTCTCGGCCACGATTCAAACGACTCATGGAAAAGATGCAATTGGAAGCTACCAGGCCGTATCCGCAGTGTATCTTGGCAGATCGCGGACAGCGGAGGTACGCATTTATCGAAGTTTGCCTGTCGCCCTCCTCCGAGATACCTGGAATACCGCCAGTCGCAACGAATACCCGTTTCCCACATTTGAGAACTTGCCTGCGGGTCTAATGAAGTTCTCATATCGACAGAAGACGTTCGGGGTCTATGAATTCGGAGCGCTGGGTCCCGAAGGACCATGGTCACTTTTCGATAAGCTGGGCAACGTAATGATGCTATCACCGGCAGACCACTTTCTCGTATCTCGCATGAACGAATCGCCTGGAGGCGAAGCAGACAGCCGCATTTTGCAGACAATCCAAACGCTGCCAGCCGGCTTTTCTCACGGTACTCTGCTTGTTTTCGCTAAAGGTATGAATCAGACTTTTTCGGCCTGGGGTTCCGCGCTGCTGGCTCTGGGCGGAAAGCAGCGTCCGGCAAATGACGCGAATGTGGTGCTTGCGAAACTTGGATACTGGACCGACAACGGCGCCAGATACTATTACAAGTTTGACCCTCAATTAGGTTACGTAGGGACGCTGCTTGCGGTGCGAGATCAGTTTAAGAAACTGGGGGTGCCGCTCGGATATATGCAACTCGACAGTTGGTGGTACCCCAAGGGCGTAAATGCTCGATGGAATTCCGCAGGCTCAGCACTTCCCGACGGCGAATATACGTACGAAGCGGATAAGGAACTCTTCCCCGATGGCCTTCGAGCGTTTCATCAATCCCTTGGGATGCCGATGGTCACGCACGCACGGTGGATTTCCACTGCGAGTCCGTATCGCGACCGCTATAAAATGTCGGGTAACGTTGTCATTGACCCTAGTTTCTGGAAGTCCACAGCCGAATATTTGGCCGCTGCAGGAGCCGTCACGTACGAACAGGACTGGCTGGACCGCAACGCGCAAACGGAAATGAATCTGCAGGATCCCCGAACGTTTCTCGAAAACATGTCTGAAGCCATGCTCAGCAAAGGAATTACGATTCAATACTGCATGCCGCTGCCGAGTCACTACATGGCGAGCACACAATATTTGAATGTCCAAACGATACGGCCCAGCAATGACAGATTCAATCGCGAACAGTGGGATGCTTTTCTCTACGACTCACAATTGGCCAGCGCAGTCGGCCTTTGGCCGTGGACCGACGTTTTCCTCAGCAACGAGCTTCCCAATTTGATTCTCTCCACGTTGTCGGCCGGGCCTGTAGGAGTGGGAGACGCACTAGGCGAAACAAATGCGCAAAATTTGAAGGGCGCGATACGCCGCGATGGGTTGATCGTGAAGGCAGATTCACCCTTGCTACCCATCAATTCGATGTACAGGAGCGATGCTACGAACTCAGGCACTCCCATGGTGGCGATGTCGACCGATACCTTTGGCGATCAGAGTGTCCGCTATGTTTTCGCGTATGCACGAAGCGCCTCGGAAGAGAGCACGACCGTGCCTCTCAGCAGCCTGGAACTATCGGGGTCAGTATTTGCGTATGATTGGGTAACGCGCGGCGGCGAAGTGATCCCCGAGGGCGGAAGCCTAGCAATGAGATTCGCGGACGGGTGGGACTATCAGATACTTTCTCCCGTGAACGGCGAAGGATTGGCACTGCTGGGTGACACTGAAAAGTTTGTGCCCCTGGGGAAGCAACGTATCGCTGCTCTCGAGGATCGCGGCACTTTAACGGCGACCATCAAATTCGCTGTCGGAGAAGACATGCTCACAATCTCCGGATACTCCTCGCGTAGCCCTAAAGTTAAGGCTATCCAGGGCAAACTGAACAACACGGCTTACGACCCCCAAACCAAGATCTTTCGGGTGCAAGTCGCGCCATCCAGCTCCGGCGAGGCCATCTTGCAAGTCAGCGCCCGCTAATAAAGTCCGATCCGACATTGGGGTCACGCCTATCCCATATATCGACCCCGGGCTTTGGTTGCATGCTGTCAAAGAGGCTTCGCCTCCGCCCGCTCCAACATGCTGAGTTGTCCCAGCGGAGCGAGCGTCCCTCCCGCAGCCGCCGCCATCGCCCGCATCGCGATCTGATTGTTGAACTGCTCGGTCGTAAAATCGGCAATCAGCCCCGACTGAATCGCCGTATAAATTTCTTCGATCCCCGACTCCAAGGTCCGCTCGCAATGAAAATTCAAAGCTCTCTCGATCTTCTCGAACGAGACGCGATAATTTCGCCGGTCCCCATTCTGCACCCGCACAATTTCCGTCCCCGGCACCACGCGAGCAATCGCCGCTCCCAGTTGCTCGATCTGCAGATTCAACGACGCCGACCCTACATTAAAAATCTCGCCCGAGACCGCGCTGGTCTCTGCCTCCAGACACGCCGCCACCGCCCGCGCCGCATCCTGCACGTGCAGGAAAGGACGCCACTGCTCCCCATTCAATACCGTAATCTTCCCGGAGGACGCCGCCCGCGCCAC
>JABDEK010000115.1 GCA_013287135.1 Acidobacteriota bacterium
CGACCAGCTTCACCTTACAGGACAACCCGCCAATTCCTTGCAGAAAATCGCAGCCCAAGCCGCAGCACAGCAAAAACTAAAAGACGACGCGGTGCCAAGCGGCGCTACGAGTGACTGCGCCTACACCTTCACCTCTGGAACGGGCACCGCTTACCTGCAATTCTGCGTGACCGTAAACGGAAACATCACTGAGTTTCAAAGCCCTGAGGGAGTCGAACAGATCCGACAGGGCGCCATCGGCGAAGGTTACGGCATCTGCGACGAATCTACCTACACTCCGTATTCCGACTATGCAGATTATGGGGCCACCTCGAACTGGAATGCGCCCGTCTTACTTGCGCAAACCAAAACAATCGTTAAGATCGAGCGCACTACCTCCGACAATCTCTTTACTCTTGCCCAGACTATCAGCCTCGTTGCGGGCACACCGCCATACGCCAAGGTTGAAATGCAACTAAAGAACAATTCCGCCACGATAAAGGAAGCGTACTTGGTGCGCTGGGCCGACTCAGATCCGGACAATGCAAACGCCGATGGTTTCTCCCAGAACTTAGACTCTACAGACGAAAGCGCCTTTGCGTGGGTGTCCTTCGACAGTTTTACTGGAAATGACCCCTATGGTTTGATGCTCCAGGCTGATGGAATTCCGACCAACGCTGTGAATTACGCGCGCGGCGGACTTGCGTATAGTGTGGCCTCCCCTCCGAACCCTTGCGACGCCGGAACGGGCACAGGCGCACCGATTCTCGACACGGATGGTTCTATTGCATATGTTTACTACATCGGAATTCCCAAAGAACAGACTGTCAACGTCACCGAAAGGTACGTTCGGTTCTAAGTCCTCGCGCTGCATCGAGTAAATGCAGAGAAGAGAGGGAGAGCCGAGCTACTCATAACATGGAGAAGGCCTATGTCGGAACCGCATGGACTGAAACAAACCGGTTGCGATCTCCCCGGGGTCGTAGAGGGTGGCATGTCAGGATGGAGCGGGACAGAAAAACCCGGTCCGGAGCGAGAGCCCCTGGGGTAGAGCGGCAGAAGCCGTTCGAACGGAGGTGTTTCAGCGCGCAACGTCTCCCGGCACAGAACGGGGACCGATGTATGCAGTGGGGAGTGCGAAGGACGGTCCTCCCTCTCCGTGTTCTCCCTCTTCGTCCCTCTTCGTTGACTTGCTTCCTGGCGCAACCTAAGATGTGCGCGAATGGGGGAAACCCCATCTCGAATCGGCCCAGACGATCTTGGGATTACCGAATTGCAGGGCTAAGAATTGACTAAGACGAAAATAGCCGGTTTCGATTGCGCGCAGGTTCTGGCTCCCCTTGTTATCGGCATTACTGGGCATCGCGACATCCGCGAAGAGGACCGCAAGTGCCTCGAACACAAACTGAAGAAAGTTTTTCTCAAGCTACACGAGGACTACGCAGCGACTCCTCTGATCCTAGTGACTGCTCTTGCCGAAGGCGCCGACCGCTTGGCGGCCGAGGTAGCCCTTTCCCTAGATGCTCAAGTCAAAGTTCGCCTGGTCGTTCCTATTCCCATGCCAATCGAGCTGTACGAACTAGATTTTGACCGTCTTACGGTGCTTGAAACGCCGTTGGCAACAGTGGCGTTGACCAGAAGCTCTCGTGAGGAATTCCATGCTCTACTTGCCGCAGCAGAGACAAAATTCGAGTTGGGGCTCGCGGATGGTAATACGTATGAAACGATCGCGCAACCGGGTCCAGCCCGAGATCGGCAATATGAACTCATCGGCAAGTACATCGCGCAGCAAAGCCAGATTCTGATCGCCCTATGGGATGGCGTGGACTCTGACCGCGTTGGCGGTACGGCTTCTGTGGTCAACTTTCAGCGGGAAGGAGTGCCTGGATCGAGCGCTCGTGCGCTCGAAGCTCCAGAAGGATTTCCCGTCTATCACATTCTTACCCCGCGGCTCAAAAACCCATATCCCCAAGGCAAAGTTCTGAATCTGCGGAAGCTTTATCCTAGAGTGTTCCAGGGGAACGACGACCAAGCAGAAAAGTATTACTCGAAAATGTTCGCTCGCTTGGATGAATTCAACAGATCTATCATCCCCACTGATCGTGCTCTCGCAAGAGATATCAAAAAAAGTAAAAATTATCTTTTGCAAGGCATGCGAGAGGACCAGCTACCTCCTGGAATGGCACAAGCCCTAAATCGTTACGCCGTGGCTGACGCCCTGGCGATCAGCTTCCGGCAAAACTGGCTAGGGGCTCAAGTATTGTTGCATCTCTTAACGTTCTTTTCGTTTTTATCCTTCTTGCTCTTCGTGCACCTGCCGGAGCATTCGCCACGTTATTGGAAAGTTTCGTTGGGCCTGTTAATCGGAGTTGTTTGTCTCAAGACGTTATCAGACATGAAGGCTTGGGACTCTAAGCATGAGGATTATCGAGCGGTCGCGGAGGGACTGCGGGTCAAGTTCTTCTGGAAACTGGCCGGAATTAAAGACTCGGTGGCGGACCACTATCTGGGCAAGCTGCGATCGGAACTGGATTGGATTCGCAACGGATTTCGAGGCTGGAATGTTGCCGAGGGTCACGAGGAACATAGAACCATGGGCTCGATGGAGAGTGAGGATCAGAGGAACCGGCTAGGATTCGTACGCAAATATTGGATCGATGACCAGCTCCGATATTTCGTCCGCGCCGCCAAGCGTAACCTCAACCAGAACGAACTCTTTGACCTTTTCGGGTGGATTTGCATTGGAGGCGTGGCGGTAGTGGACGGTGCGCTATTTATTCTCCGGAACGATAAATCTCGTTTCGATTGCCTCACCATCCTACTGGAAGCAACGCTGGCCGCCGCAGCGCTTCTGCACCACTTCAACAACCGAATGGCTTACGCCGAGCACGCCAAGCAATACAATCGCATGGCCTCGCTATTTGGTCGTGCGTCAGATCTTCTTGGAAAGTTTCTGGAACACCACGATTACCAGAACGCGTTCGATTGTGTGAGGAACGTTGGTAACGAAGCATTAATAGAAAACGGTGACTGGGTATTATTACACCGTGAAAGGCCCCTCGAAGTACCCCACCCTTAACACCATTCCAAAAGCCGTAGTCCGAATATTCGCGCGTGCTTTGCGGTCTAGCAAGCTCCGTCGGCCATTCCGAATCACTCCCGATAAGCCTGAAGGGAGAAGTCGTCTCCTTCGGCTGGAGTTTTTCTTGCTTCTCAGCCCATTTTCTCGAGCGAGATCTGTTCTGATCGACCACTGCGCAATAGCCAAAAAGCCATGCGTGCGGTGGCCTAAAAAGTTTTGATCCGAACAGCCGAGCTCAGCCGCCGAGTCCAGGTGACTGCGACTAAGTCCTGGAGCCCAACTCCCACCGAAAAGGTGAGAAGAGAGGACGCTAATCCGGTAGCAGCACCTACTGAACGAGAACACCCACCTAGCACCGAGCGAATATCGCTCACTAAAGAGTGCGGATAGAAGGATGGCGACAGAGGGCGGCTTGGCTGAATAGAAAGAAAATCATGGCACGAACAGCAAACCCAAAAGTGTGCCTTGACATCGATCGGCCTTCTCATAGAAGGACTTAGGCTCGACATACCTAACCCCAATAAATTTTTTCGCCACCCTGTCGTCTTTTGCCCGCCGAATTCGATTTGTTTAAGTAGAGGCAGGAACTCGCTGGTTTGAAGAGGCCCCTTTTAAGCATCCTTAAGGGGGCCAGAATTGCCGTAAAAGCACGCTTCGCTCAGACGGGCGTAGTGTCGCTCACCACTCTGGGGCGTTAGCCTTGAGTAAGACCGCAGGAAAAAGGAGGAGATGATGCAAGCATTGAAGAACGCAGTAAGCCGCCCAAGTCTGTTGGTCGTTCTAGCCGCGATAGTCGGTCTTGGTGGTGTCGTTTTGTTTGGCTTTGTGACCAGAACTCGCGCTGGATCGAGCTGCTCAAACTCAAATGTGTCGGGTGCCTACGGATTCCTTGTGAGCGGTGTGAATCTAATCTACGCGCCGGTCAACTCAGGAGAAAATATTGCAGCTTTTGGCAATTTCACCGCAGACGGCAAGGGCCACCTCTCCGGGGTGGAATTTCAAAACTGCTGGCCAGTCAGCACCCTCAGTTTACACTGGATGTAACTCTGAAGAGTTGCCCTTAACGGGTACCTATGCGATCGAGTCCGCGTGCACGGGGACCATGACGCTTGACGCCAAGGGGCCGACTTCTGTGGAGCCTAACGGTAAGCCGCCTGTTTTCCCCGCTACCCTCCACTTTAACGTCAATCTCGTCGCTGAGGGCGGGCAGCAGATTCAATTGTATGAAAACGACGTAGCCGAATACATGATACAAACGGGGACCGCGTCAAAACTGCCGTAAGAGCGGCGAGGCAGCAACTGGAGAAGTCTGTCTAAAAAAGAGTTGACAGAGCCGACGTTGTTAGAGATCTCCGGTTTGCGCTAACGTCAATCAGGACTTGGGCGATTACTTCGGAGTGGCCGACCATCCTGGAGTTGAGCGACTTCGCGGCACACTGCGGCATTTCCTTCACCAACTTCGGCTGTTTGTTTGGTGGCGCTCGTTGATGTGAGGCTCAACCACGCCCAGCAGCTGATTTTGGGCGTACAATGCTTCCTGTTTTCAGGGTCAAAAGGGAAATCTCGGTCTAACGAGGAAGGTCCTCATGCGACGGCGCGAATTCCTGAAGCTCGGGGTGGTTGCAGGCGGGACGGTCTTGTTGGGCGGCACAGCCCGTTTCGGTATCCTGGTGGCCGCTCCCAACGAGATCCCTAGCGTAGACCGGCTGGTTTTAACCAACCTAGTCGACAATGTTTACGACATCTTCGCGAAGGGCGGGAAGATCGGCAACGTTACGGTCACTCGGAGTACCTTGCCCTTTCCTTATGGTTCCGACGCGATGCTGTTGTCGGAGCATGGGCTCGCCTACCACCTACAGTCCTTCCGAGGAGACGAGGAAAAACAGATCCTGCTGGACTTCGCTCTCACCCCGCGCACACTGACCAACAACTACCAAGGTTTAAGAGTCGATCCTTCCAACGCCGACGCCCTGATTATCAGCCACGGACATGTGGACCATTACGGAGGCCTACTCGACGTGGCCCGAAGCCTCCAAGGACGCGCCAAACCGGGGCTAACCCTCTACGCCGGAGGACGCGATACATTCTGCCACCGCTGGGTTGTGCAACCGGACGGGAAACAACTCGATTACGGAGAGCTCAAGCGGGATCAGTTGGAAACCCGAGGGTTGAAGGTCGCGCTTGCGGAGGAGCCGACCGTAGTGGCAGGTCACGCCATTACCTCAGGTCACATTCCGCGAATTACCGATTTTGAGATGTCTCCTCCGGCAGCTCGACTCGAAGCGGGCGCGACCGGTTCCGCCTGCGAGTCTACATTTCATTTCCCTCCCGGTACGGTCAAGATTGAAGCCAAGCCGGGCGACTTGGTGAAGGACATCTTCTGGGGAGAGCACGCCACTGCTTACAACGTGAAAGACCGCGGACTCGTGGTGATCTCATCGTGCGGCCATGCGGGCATTATCAACTCAGTCCGCCAGATCCAGAAGTCCACCGGGATCGAGAAGGTGCACGCCGTCGTTGGCGGGTGGCATTTGGCCCCGTATCCTGATGAAATTATAGCCAAGACCGTGGAAGCCCTGAAGGAAATCAATCCGGACTACCTGATCCCGATGCACTGCACTGGCTTCCGCACCATGATGGCAATAGAACGCGAGATGCCGCAGAAGCTCATCCTACCCTCCACGGGCACGCGCGTGGTCTTCGGCGGCTAGGCGCACTTCCCTCCCATGGCGACTAATCGGGAGTTAACTCGCCATTTTCAGTGCCAATCCTCGGTCTTACTGAGGTTTGAACAACGGCGCTCGGTCCGCCGCCGAAGTCAGGTCAGTACTCGACCCACCAAGCAACTTCAGATTCAGTGCTCCCCCACTGAACACCATCTCCTCAATCGCCCCATCGAGTGCGGCTCGCTGCACCTCACCACTTCCTCCCATTTCAAACTGAAACTGAGCGGCCCGGCGCATCAGCTCTTTGATAAATGCGGGACTAGCGCCCTTTGTTCTCCGAACGACCAGCTCCAAGAGCGGTCCAGAGAGCTGAAGACCGTGGGCGTAGAGTCTAACCAGCTTGGAACGGCCTTGCTCATCTGGCAGAGGAAATTCAATCGCTTGGTCAATCCGGCCCGGGCGCGAGGCTAACGCCGGTTCAAGCTGGTCCGGTCGATTCGTGGTGAGGATGAAGATAACGTCCGCGTCTTCACGCAGTCCGTCCATCTCGTTTAGCAATTTGTTGAGAAGAACTTCTTCGCACGCGCTCCCCATTTCCTCCCGTGTTCGAGCGATTAAGTCTACGTCTTCGACTATGACTAACGACGGCTGCAAAAAGCGCGCCAATCGAAAATACTCGTCGAGTAAACCAACCTGCTCGGCGGTGATCAGCAGAGTCGTATGTTCGGGTAGCTGGGAAGCCAGATAATGAATGGTATGCGTTTTCCCCGTGCCCGGCGGCCCGTAAAAAAGTAGTCCCTTCTTGGCCGACAGGCCGAGACTCTTGATGTGATTTCGAGATTTGATAAAACCGCCAACGTTACGGTCCAATAGGGCGACTGTTTTATCCGGAAGAATAACGTCCTCTCTCTGAACGCTGCGAAGACGATGCACCTTTACCGCGCCGCCTCTCCCGGAATATTCACGCTGACTTTCTAGGGAGATGACCCTCCCTCTATATGTCCCGCCAGTACTGACTCGAGCTTCCAAATCGCGGAAGAAGTTCTGAGAAAATTTTAATCCGGATTCACCTGTTGGAACGGCCAACTCAATATGGACTCCGCCTACCCTTCCGAACTGCATGTCGGGACTTAGCAAAACCGCAAAAGGCATCTCCGACTCCTGCGCCAACCAAAGACCGTTCTTCAGGCAAGGGACGGGGATCGGATCTCCTACGTCTACGTCATCGTGTTGTAATGGCCCAACGTCGACAGGAAACGGACCACGAATGAACAAATGAGCTAAGGTGGGAGTTTCGTGGCCGATCGCTGAATGAATACCAACAAGCGTCCAGTTCTTACGATCAACGAAGAACCGGTCGATTGCTAATTGCACATCCACCCTCGACGCCAGCGGAAAAGATCGGGCCGTAGTGGCAGTTTTCTCCAATTGCAGACCGCCGAAGTGCCGCTTTAGCCTCTTTTGCATTACTGACTTGCCTGACAACATACGAAACGCGTAGCCAATCATCTACTTGCCCCCGCGATGATTCTAACCTTCAAACCATAGAATGGGAATTCAGCATGGTGTTGAGCCCGGTCTACGGACTCGGTTAGGTTGCCGACTTACAAGGCATGGAGAACGCAAGCTACAGCAGAATGATAGACTACCTCCGGTTTACATCAATCTCGAGAGCGCAACGAGAATCTCGCCATGAACGCCAAAGAAGCTAAGGACTTTCTTGTGCAGCACACCGCTGAACAAGCAGCTTTGGAGAATGCGCCCCTCTCTGAACTTGAAAAGAGAATGATGTATTTCGCAGAGAACGATCCTGCGTCTTGCTCCAATCCAATCGAATTAAATGACGAGTTTGAAGCACAGTGCGATACGCCGGAGTATGAATCCAAAATTAAACAGCTTCTCCACCACGCTTATAAGCGATTGAAAACGGAAGAGTCTGAAAAAGCGCGGAATTGGGATGATGCAATGCGCACTCTTTATGATGGCGATCACTACCTTCCCGTTTTGTGGGGTGCACGCGGTTCGAACGAAAATTGGAAGCGAGACCCGGGGAGCAAAGTAATCACATGCGGCACTATGGCCTTTATAGTCTTTTCGTTGATGGTGGCCTTGATCAATATCCCCCATATTCCATCTTGGATTTTAGCGGCCTCTGGCATGTTGCTCTTTTTTCTCTGCATCTTGACGATGTTCTTTTTGGCCCAGCAGGGATACCGCGCCTTGCGTCGCCGCAAGTCAGGCTGAAAAATCAAATCAATTAGATCCAAGTACGAATTGACGCGCTCACTGGACTTGTCCGACTTATCGGGAGCTGGGAGGAAGCAACCGTGTCGAGATCGATCTTGAGGTAGCAGAAAAGCGGGCGCGGAACGAGGTAGCAATCCCCTGGGCCTAGTGTTATCCAACATCCCGCCACGTCATCTACCAAGATCGTCGAACCGCAGCGGCTGCTCTTAGCCATCACTTTGGGTTGTTCGAGCTTGCTCCGAGCAAACCCTTTCTTGAGGTCGTCAATATTCTTTGTGGATTCCGAACGGATACGTATCTTTGCGATCCTTCTCGATATGTGGGCGCCGTGGAGGCAGACTGAACGAGCGTCGTGATATCCACCAGATATACCTGGCCTGTGTCGGTATTAAACGCCAATCCATTCTTTCCCCAGCGAACCATGTTAATCGCCCCGTATACTCCCTGAATGTTCGTTACCGTGAACGAGTTCAGGTAGCTTAAGTCGGACAAATGAAATGTCGAAACGATGTAACAGCTGCCGGGCCCGTCATATACGCAATTGGCCTGAAAAAGAAATGTTGCCAGATCCAACGTTGAATCTGGCACCATTCGATTGATGCCTACCGCACCCGCTGGGAGGTTGAATGTTCCCAGAACAATTCCCCCAGAAGGGTTAACCACTGTGCGATCGTCAGCGTATACAAGTCCTGTGCTCGGAAGATAATGAATGCTGTTCCAGAACGCTCCGTTGAAACTACTGAAGACGTTCGGATAGTCCTGAGATAACACGGCGCCATTTGCGTTCACCGACAAGCTATAGAAGTCGAATCCGGTCGACATACTATTATTCGAATAGAGCGTACTCTCAGCGGATCCCCACTGGAGGGAACCGCAGTAACATGTCCCCAGACCGCCATCGATTGGTCCCGGCACTGAGGTTGGTCTGGGCACACCATCATCAAAGATCGTGACTCCTGCCGAAGCGGGAGTCGTCGAGTCAGGAACACCGAGCGACACGGCAGTCGTATGTGGCGCCCCAGGCTCGACCTGGATATCAAACGGAAAATCTCCGGCCACGCCAATCGGAAAGCTAATATCCGCGACTAATTGAGGCAGCGTAAACCGCTGGATTGAAGACGTATCGTCGAGTCCTACATAAAGATATTGTCCGTCATCCGAGATGGCCAGCACGTCCGGGTTATTTCCGAGAGGAGTGAACGACAAAAGTTTTGCTGTCACCGGGTCCAGAACAGCTATGCCACTGCCACCGGGAACCGTCGGCGGCACCGAGAGGTAGATGACTTGATGGACTGGATCCCACACGAGATCATTCGCAGCTTGCTCTATTTCGATCCGCGGAAATCCCGTCACGAGAAATGGCAGAGACCCGCCTCCGTCTGTGCAACCGACTATCACCGAGCCGGCACCGATCTGCGCAACATCGGACGCGCTAATGGGCGCCTGCAATTCCGTGCTCGACACATACGCGTTAGAAAACGTGGACAGAAGTTCGCCGTCCGAGGTGTATTCAACTTCGCAGCTGGAATCGAAATTTGTCCCATTCACGGTAATTGTAAACCCCGCACTGCCAGCTTCAACGGAAGACGGATTTAGCGAGGTAAGAGTTGGAGGACCACCTTTGGATGGTGAACCACCTGAACCGCCTCCGCAGCTTGCGAACAACGCTGTAATAAGAAAAGCAGTAAGTACCAGGATAGCTCGATGGACTGATAGAAGATCTGTTTTTACAGACATGTTAATTTGAAACGGAGTATATGATGGAGCCTCTGTTCCGGCAAGCACGGTTGTTTAGTGGGGCTGGCCGCTTCTATTTGCGGACTCTTGCTGCGTTAGGTTACATCAGGTCTAGTTATTGAAATGACTGCCCATCAATCAACAAATCCCGTGAACAATATCCACAATAAAGCGAAAAATTGAATGCAC
>JABDEK010000116.1 GCA_013287135.1 Acidobacteriota bacterium
AAGACTAGGCCGGTTCCGTTCATACATGAGACTAACTCTCGCCGACTGGGCCGTAGTCGCGGCCTATCTCGTATTTACCCTTCTGCAGGGATTGTATTTTCGCAAACGCTCAGGCGGGAGCACGGCTGACTATTTTGTCTCCGGACGCCGCGCAGCGTGGTGGTTGATTGGCACCTCAATGGTGGCTACCACGTTCGCTGCAGACACCCCTCTGGTGGTTACTGGACTGGTTTACAGATTTGGAATCGCCGGAAATTGGATTTGGTGGAGCATGCTTCCGGCCGGCATGATGACAGTTTTTCTTTTCGCGCGGCTGTGGGTTCGCGCGGGACTTCTGACGGACGTGGAGTTTGCTGAACTTCGCTATGCGGGAAAGCCGGCGGCTTTCCTGCGTGCATTCCGCGCCCTGTACCTCGGCCTGCTGATCAATTGCGTGATTCTGGGCTGGGTCACAAAAGCTATGACCACGATTGTCAGCGTTGTGATGGGGCTGGACGATCGCCGATCGCTCGCTCTGTGCGTATTCTTTTTGATTCCGTTTACAGGCTTGTACGTTTCGCTAGGCGGACTTTGGGGAGTGTTGTGGACGGATTTATTTCAATTTGTGCTGAAGATGGGCGTCGTAATCGCGGTGGCCTACTACGGAGTGCGCGCTGCCGGCGGGATGACCGAATTACTGTCCAAGCTTGCAGCGATGCAAAAGTCGGCAGGGCCTGATGCGGCGAACATTACTTCGTTCTTTCCGGATTTTTCGCGGAGTTTCGCCAGTGAAGCATTATGGACCATCCCGGTGATCACTTTTTGCGTATATCTAAGTGTGCAGTGGTGGGCCTTTTGGTATCCAGGGGCCGAGCCGGGAGGGGGAGGCTATATCGCACAGCGTATTCTGAGCGCGCGCGACGAACGCGAAGGGCTGCTTTCGGTTTTATGGTTTAATTTCGCGAATTATGCCTTGCGGTCATGGCCATGGGTTATAGGTGCGCTTGCCGTGGTGGTGTTGTATCCGCAACTTGCGCGGCCTGAGGCGGGATACATCTTGCTAGCGGTTGACCACCTACCGCGCGCGGCGCGTGGCCTTTTGGTTGCTGGATTTCTTGCGGCATTTATGTCCACCATCGCGACGCACCTGAACTGGGGTAGTTCGTATCTTGTTTCGGATTTTTACCGGCGTTTTGTGAAGCGCGATGCGACCGAAAGACATTACGTTACCGTTTCGCGTTGGACCACGGCTCTGCTCGTTATTGCAGGCGCATGTGTTTCCTGGAAACTCGCTTCGATCCGCGCTGGCTGGCAGATTTTGCTGGAAGTGGGAGCGGGAACTGGGAGCGTCTATTTGCTGCGTTGGTACTGGTGGCGGATCAATGCATGGAGTGAGATTGCCGCGATGACTACGGCGCTCATCGTTTCTGTGACGTTTCGCGCAATTGCGCCGTTCCACGGTTCGGAACCGGCTGTTTTCGCCAAGCAGACTCTGGCAACCACATCGATAACTACGACGGTATGGGTGTTAATAACTCTTCTAACGCCTGCCGAACCTGATGATACGCTCGTGAAGTTTTATCGCCGAGTCAGGCCGGACGTCTCCGGCTGGAAGCCGATTGCGGCTCTTGTAAAAGATGAATCGCCCACTAAAGACTTGGGCCGAAATCTGGTAGACTGGATTATCGGTTGTGCCATGGTTTATGCCGCACTTTTCGGCGTGGGGAAATTTTGTATATTGGAATTCTGGCAGGGGTCTCTGTTCGCAGCCGTATCAATTTCTTGCGCCGCATTCATCTATCGGAGTCTGAATCAAGCCTATTGATAGCTGGTCTTTTTCTGAATTGCGTTGGAAAGGACCGGCCCGGCACGTGTTCGCAGTCTTTATGAGAAGCATTAAACAGTCCCAAATCGACGTGGGAGATTGTTCTGAGTCGGGGTATTATGCGCAGTCACGCCAAAAATTGAGGGGAGACTAGATGAGGATTGCCAGCGTTGCGAGTGCTTTTCCTGAAAATTATTACAACCAGCAAGTTTTGACTGACGCTTTGAAAAATGATTGGCGGCACCGGTTAGCCAATCCGGATATTCTCGATCGCCTCGATGAGAGCATGAAAGTGGAGGGGCGTTATCTTGTTCACACGCTAGATTTTTACGAGAACCTAACCACCTGGGGGCAGGCCAACAACGCATGGATCGACCACGCGCTCGAACTGGGCGAAGAAGCTCTATGCAAAGCGCTTCACGCTGCCAGCATGAAACCGAAGGAGCTGAGTGCTATTTTTGTGACGTCAGTTACCGGCATTGCGGCTCCCTCGATCGATGCGAGGCTGGTGAATCGAATGGGCCTTTCAACAAACATTAAGCGCATCCCCATATTTGGATTGGGTTGCGTAGCGGGCGCCGCAGGCATCGCTCGCGCCGCGGATTACGTACATGGCTATCCGGACCAAGCGGCAGCATTGCTCTCCGTCGAGTTGTGCTCGCTGACTCTGCAGCGCGACGATCTTTCCATGGCTCACTTGATTTCGGCCATGCTATTCGGAGACGGCGCGGCGGCAACGATCGTAGTTGGATCTAACAGGAAGTCCGACGGACCAGAAATTCTAGCCACCAAATCGATCTTCTACCCACACACAGAGAAGGTGATGGGCTGGGACATCTCGGAAAAGGGCTTCCGCATCGTATTATCTCCGGAGGTTCCGGACACGGTTGTAAAGCACCTGGGCAAAGATGTAGACACGTTTTTGGCGGAACAGGGCCACAAGAGAAGCGACATCAAGACCTGGGTAATGCACACCGGCGGCCCAAAAGTTCTCGAGGCTACGGCGACTGCGTTGGGCTTGAATGAAAAAGACCTGGCCGCCTCCTGGGAATGTTTGCGCAAGGTTGGCAACATTTCATCTACCTCGGTGCTTCTGGTCCTCGAGGATGTGTACATGAATCGGCGACCGGAGCCTGGGTCGTTGAGCATCCTCGCAGCCATGGGACCGGGATTCTGCTCCGAGCTGGTACTTCTAAGATGGTGAAAGGCGGCCTCAACTGGCCAAGTGCGCGGATGTCCTGGTTATTGGCGCGGGACCTGCTGGAATCGCGACGGCGATTGCAGCGACCCTTAAAGGACTCCGCGTAGAAGTTGTAGATTACAGAAAGCCTCCGATTGCAAAAGCCTGTGGGGAAGGATTGCTTCCCGGAGCAGTTACAAACTTAGCAGGTCTCGGCATTAAGTTGGATTCATGCCACGGATACCCATTCCGTGGCATTTCTTTTTCAGACCAAGAATCTTCTGCGAGCGCGAGAATTTCCCACGGGACCGGATATGGAGTGCGACGCAGCACTCTGCATTCGTTATTGGTCGAGCGGGCAAGCGACCTCGGCGTCACCTTTAAATGGAGTGCTCGAGTTACAGGCTTTGACAGGCGCGGTGCATTTGTCAACGGCGCTTATACGAAATGCAAATGGCTTGTTGGAGCCGACGGGCAAGATTCAAGCGTCGGAAGATGGGCCAAACTAAGTTCTAAAGGGCCGAAGTTTTCCCGGTTTGGATTCTCTCGTCACTACGCGGTGTCTCCCTGGACAGATTTAGTTGAAGTTCACTGGGGCCCTGGCTGCCAGATGTTCGTCACTCCTACGGCCGACGACGAAGTTTGCGTCGCGCTTCTATCTCACGATCCAGGGTTGCGAATCGACCGCAGTTTGGCTCATTTTCCGGCGGTAGCCAGGCGTTTGAAAGGGGCGCATGCTCTTACAGCGGAATTGGGAAGTGTGACCGCGCTCGGCCGCGCTCGTGGGGTAGTGAATGGAAACATAGCGCTGGTGGGAGATGCATCCCTTACCGTTGACGGAATCTCGGGGCTCGGATTGACTCTTGCCTTTCAGCAAGCTGTTCTAGTGGCGGAAGCTTTTGCGCGCGAAGATATGGCCTACTACCAAGCCGCACATCGCAAGATCTCGGCGGCTCCGTGCCGAATGACACGACTTCTACTTCTCATGGACCAGAGCGAGTGGGTACGAAGAAAAGTACTTCGTCTATTTGCACGCAAGCCCGCAATGTTCTCAAGAATGATGTCTGCGCACCTCGCGCAAACCATGAGAGAGACCCTAGATACGACGGAGATGTTAGGTCTCGGCTGGCAAGTGCTGCGAGCTTGATCGTGCACAGATCAAGATCCCTTTACGCATCAGATCCTTCCAGAAATTCTAATCGAGCGCGCTTTCTTCGACCGAATATCGTTAGAACTTTTGCTGCGCGATGCATTGTCGCGGTTCTCGCGAGCTTTCTTTTGTTGCCCTCCACCGCTCGCGCGCAAGCGACTGGGTCAAGCGAATTTAAATTGGATCCTGCGCAATCCACAATTAAATTTACCCTGGACACCACTCTGCACACGGTTGAAGGAACATTCAAATTCAAGAGCGGCCACCTAAGTTTTGACCCGGGGACGGGGAAAGCGAGTGGACAGATTACCGCGGATGCTACGAGCGCCGACACCGGCAACAAGGGCCGCGATAAGAAAATGCATCAAGAAATGTTAGAGAGTCAGAAATATCCCGAGATTATTTTCATGCCGCAACAAGTGAAGGGTTCAGTCAATCCGCAAGGGACGTCGCAGGTGGAACTGTCGGGCGTCTTTCGTATTCACGGGCAGGACCACGAGTCTACCGTGACGCTTAGCGTTCAGCGCCAGCCCGGCGGGGCGATTCAAGCCGACGCGAAGATTTCCGTCCCGTATATCAAATGGGGTCTCAAAAATCCGAGCAGTTTCTTGCTGCGCGCAAGCGATACCGTGGGCGTTGAAATCCACGTCACCGGCGAGTTCGTTTCCGGAACCCAGCATTAATCCTTTCAAAAAAAACCACGGCCTCGATTTCTCGAAGCCGTGTCCTCGTTTGAACTGAAACAATGGGTCTAGTGCTTCGGTTCCTTATCTTTGTCCTTCTGATCCTTAGATGGCGGTTTTGATTCCTTTGGCGGAGGAGCAGGCTTCTTTGCCTCCGGCGCCGGTGCATGAGGAGCGGGCTTCGCCTCCGTAGGCGGTGTTTGTATCCGCTGATTTTCATGAGACGGCGGCGGTGGCCGATTAGGAGCAGGTTTCTCCGCGGGTGCTTCATTCGTCCGAGCCGGTGGTTGATTTTCGTGTGCGGGCGGCTGAGTCCGAGTCGGCGGAGGTGCTGGCCTATTGGGCTGTGCTTCGTTTGTGCGAGCAGCTGGCTGATTTTCGTGCGCTGTGGGCTCGTTCGGTCGCGCAGCCGGTTGATTTTCCCGAGCGGCTGGCTCGTTTGTTCGTGTCGCTGGCTCGGGTCGATTAGCCGGTGCTGGTCTTTCAGCAGGCGCAGCATTGGGCCTGTTGGGCTGCGCAGCAGGTGGAAGCGCCGTTGAAGGCTGGGCGGGACGATTCGCTGGCTGCGCTCCGGGTCGCGCTGGCGGCTGCGAGGCAGCAGGTTTCGCGTTGGCCATCGAGCGGTAAGCGGTCCGGGGCGCCGGCTTAGTTTGGCCCACCGGAATTGCTCGCGCCGAAGGAGCCATTTTCGTCACAACTGGCCTGCTGGCAAGCGTAGCAGGAGGACGCGACGACGGTTTGGCCGGAGCATTCGGTCCAGCGACGGCCCTTGGTGTGGGAGCGATCGCCGCTGTTTGAACTACTCGCGCGTGTTGAATTTCTTGAGCGTTTACTTGGACTGCCGCCTTGCCCACAGGCTCGCCATTCTGGAATGCAGTTTTCGAGACAGCCGTGACTGCCCCTGGCGAGCTTTGGTATTGGTAGGTTCGATTCACCGTCACGTTCGTTGTTCTGTTGATGACGGTCGTGTTGTAAACATTTGTTATTTCTGTTCGGTTAATGACGCGCGTATTGGTTACGTTCACATTTGTCATGTAAACCGCGCTTACGTGATAAGAGGGGATCCAAACGTCGCGCGGACCTAACGGGAACCAAGCTACTCCCACTCCGGCGGCGCCGCCGATCTCAATCGACGCAGCGAATCCGCCTCCTCCAACAAACGCGACGAGCGCAGGTGCGTACACTGGCCTCACGAATACAGCGCCAGCGACGGGCATTGGACCGGGTACCCAGCCCCAACCGCCTCCTACCATCGCCCAACGCCCGTAGTGGAATGGAGCGAAGCCCCAAGGCTCATCCTCGACCCAGGTCCAGCCCCACGGAGCCACGAACGCCCAATGTCCGTAATGATAGGGCGCCCATCCCACCGCGACGCCATTCGGGAACCAGACGTGTCCATAGGTTGGATCGTCACGCCAGGTGCCGTGATCGTCCAAATCTTCGTAACCAATCACGTCGCGCGAAACATACTGCGCGGAGGCCAAATGGTCTTCGCGTTGATCGCGCCGGATATTCCATTGCTGAAAATCGTCCGGCTCCGGAAGCGCCTCCGCGTCGTAACTAACTTGGTCTGTTCCGGAGAAAGTGTATTGCTGTCCGCGAGCGACGTTGTAGGCCTGGCCGCCGGCAGTTACTTCACCGTCGCCATTGTCTACGCTGACGACGCTGGAGGTGCCGTCGGGACTTACGTCCACGCGATATTCTCCGGGCCGCAAAATCGAAAAGGCCGCGTTGGGAGTATCGATCTCGTAATTTTCGTTGTCCTCAAGATGCAAAACGCGAAGATCCGCGGAACCTTGTGCAACCTGAATCTGAACAGCTTGGTCGTTTAAGTTCAAGAAAGAAACTGCGGTCTGGCCTGAGATGCGCAGGACACTGCCGCCCAAGTGCAATTCACCTCGCGAATCCTGGTCGGCCCAAAGCTGATCGCCGGTCGTGAGCGGACGGTTCGGATTCGCATCCAGCCAATCCGGGGTTCCGGCTGGCTGAAACGAAACGGAGCCTTGGATAAAGTTGAGTCTAGCGACCCGACTGGGGGGATCGGCGTCTTGTTGGTCTGCATCTTGGGCAAGTATGACGCCCGGCAATATATACAGAAACGCGAAGCCTAGGAGCATGAGCGCAAATTTAGAAGTGGTGGTGGAACGATGCTTGTTCAAGGGCTCTCCTTTTAAGCATATTTAAACTCATTGAATCTGCTGCCGATTATTTACTGGGTTGACGGCAAGGCTGGGTACATTGCGTAAACTTGCTTCGATTTAACATTCTAAAGATGTTTCCCGAGAAATGAATCTCGGCGTCGAGTAGTATCCTGGCCCGCAGGTCTGTTTGGGAATCCACGGAATGCTGTATTCCTCTTGGAGATTTCCAAGGGCACAGATCCTAGAGGCCAACAAGCTCCTTCTGGTCTTACTCTGTAGGGAACCCTTACAAGGCTGATTTGTTGCGAAGATTATGATCCGGCGAGAGCTGAGGGAGGTAGGAGGCGAAAAAAGAGACTGGCGCCATCCTGAAGAGATTGGCGCCAGTCCCAGCTAAGGCTGAGCGACATAAGCCGCTCAACGTAGGTAAAAAGCTCTCACTTACCGCCGCTACTGCCAGTGGCCGCGTCAGTCGACGTTTTGAAATTGAACATTTCAAACAGATCGCTTAGCGCCGGGCTGTTCGTAGGTACATAAGGGTTGTTGCCGATCACTTTCGGATTGGGAAAGTTATCGCGGCTGCGCTTGGTGATCGGGCCGAGTCCCCAGTTCCGCTCGACGAATTTCAGGATGGAAACATGATCGCCGTAGAGATGCGATACGTGTCCGCCCTGCGTAAACGGTGAAATGACGAGGAGAGGAATACGCGTGCCGTCTCCGAAGAAGTCGAGCGGTTGAACGTAACCGGAGTCGTAGTAACCGCCGCCTTCATCGAAGGTGACGAAGATTGCAGTGTCTTGCCAGAGCGTCGGGTTAGCTTGAACGGCATCCACGATCTTCTTCACGAATCCTTCGAACAGGTCCAGCTTGGACGATGCTGGGTGACCGTCGACGAATCCGCTGGGCTTGACGAATGAAACGGCCGGCAACGTTCCTTTTTTGATGTCTTGATACAAATTGGTCGTATCCTGCAGATGGGCAGTGCGCACCGCTGCGTTGGTCATAATCGAAGTGGAATATTGGAACGGGTTGCAGATGTTGCAGTATTCATCGCTTTCCGTGCCGAAGTCTCCGTAGTTCAGTTGGTACTTGTCCTTGAGGTATCGATCCCACTGGTCGCCGTAATACTTCCATGAAATGTTGGCTTCCAGGAGTTCGTCGCCGATGCTTCGCACGGTTGTACCAGGAATCGTGAAGGGAGTGTTGTACACAAAGTGGTCGGTGTAAGCGTTACTGCCATCGCCAAAGTATCCGGGATTGTAATTGTTAACCAGATAGTAGTGGTTTGGATCGCAGTTGGGATTCACTTGATAAGGCAGCTTGCTCAGATATTCAAGGACCGCCGGAATTCCAGGCTGAGTGATATCGGAACAATTCACATAGGATCCGCCGCCAGACACGGGAGATCCGTAGCCGCCCCCGCCGTAGCCATCTTCGGTGTACCAGTTATTCGAGTTGGCTGCCGGGTCTGGATCTTCGATTTCGTTTACAACGCCAGCATCGGGCGTACCTTTCCACACCGTTATGTTTTCTGGAGGGGTGGCAGGGTTCCCATTGCTATCACTAAAGTAAATCGCGTCGCCAAACCCGAGCGCGATGTGGTTTGCGCCGGTTCCACCCATGATCGACTGGTGGAAATTGTCGTCCAGAGTGTACTGCTGCGCAAGTTGGAGCATGTAGGGAGCATCGCCGTTCTGCACATTGTAAAAGCCCATTGCTGCCGAGCCTTCACCGGTCGTCTCTTCTGTAAAAGGCGAGGGGACTGGCGAACCGTTGGAACCGGCTCCGATCGTGATTTCAACCCACGGGAACAGGTCAGCTTTGCACCCGCTCGGGTTCGATTCCGTCGCGTACTCGATATTGCAATCCAACTGCTGCCACATTTGGTAGAACCGGTGTACCGGGCTCGCGGTGTAGGAGTCATACGGCATGCCGTTACTAAGCTGGAAAGGCCCTGGCTGCAGATTAAATACCTCAGGAATGCGCGTGTCGGGACTGAACTTGGGAAGCCCGGTGCCACCAGTGGTCAAGAACTTCACATAGTTGCCGGGCAAGGCGGTTTCATCTTTTGCCGCCTCGGCAACGGTAGCCACCGGCGGGTCGGTCGGAGCGCCAGCCGTTAAAGGTGTCGGAAGCACGGGATACAGCGACTTATTCATCGGACTTAAGAGGAACGGGTTCGGCTGCTTGTCAGTAGCGTGGAACGCAGTGGCCGTTGAGAAATTGGGCCCCGGAGTTCCGTCGGCGTTGATGATTCCTTCCGACAGAAGATTATGGACTTTCTCTCCGACTGCGGGCTGATAAGTGGCGTATACGTGATCGAAGCTGCGGTTTTCACCGATGATCACAATTACGTGTTTGATGGGAGTCTTGGTGTCACCGTCGTTGTTCTGCTGAGCTTGAGCGGAACCGGCCAACGGACCACCGAGTGAAAATTGAAACATCGCGAGAGACGTCAATCCGATACGGACATATTTCTTAGACTTTGCAATCACCTGCTTGTAGGACATTCACCCTCCTCTTTCTTTCGGCGATTTTTCAGCCGCGTCAAGTAGTAGCCTCGTCGTATTGCTGGAGGATTGTTCTTCCGTGAATGGACGATAAAGACAAACGATTGCGCAAAAAAGTGCGGATGAGAAACGGAATTCTGTTTTTTTATATTTAATTAGCCTCGGGGTAACACGCGGTTA
>JABDEK010000117.1 GCA_013287135.1 Acidobacteriota bacterium
AAGTTCCTGCTCTCCGTGGCGTCAACATGGAAGTTTATCCCGGAGAATTTGTCTCCATCATGGGCCCCTCCGGCTGTGGAAAATCCACCATGTTGCACGTAATCGGTGGTCTGGCCCAAGCCACCCGGGGTCGCGTTCTACTGGATGGAAATGACCTGACCAAAATGACCGATGCCGCCCGCACCCTCTTGCGGAGGCACAAAGTTGGATTTGTTTTTCAGAAATTTAATCTCCTTCCCACGCTCGATGCTTACCACAATATTGCTCTCGCTCAACACATTCACGGTAACGGCTTCGATCCGCATCGCTTCGAAGTGGTCGCCAAACTGCTCGGCCTCACCGAACGGCTGACGCACAAGCCTTCCGAACTTTCCGGTGGAGAGCAGCAGCGCGTAGCGCTGGCCCGCGCAATCGTCAGCGAGCCGAAAATTGTTCTGGCGGATGAACCCACCGGCAATCTTGACACCAAAAGTTCCGACACCGTCCTGGGCTTGCTGCGCGAACTGAACAAGGACTTGGGACAGACCATCGTGATGATCACCCACAACCCGGATGCGGCCGCTTACGGAAATCGCGTACTGCACATGCGCGACGGCCAGGTTGTGGACGGCTCCACAGTTCACTAACATGCGCAGAGTGTGGCGAGGTATCGTCCGGACGATTTTCTGGTCTTTCGAGCGCGGAAGTTGGCCGTACGACCTGATGGTCATCGCTATCGTTCTTTTTGTTCTTCTCACGCCGCGCACGCTGTTTCACGATCAGCCGCAAACAACTGCGCAAGCCAGCTCTGACGTTCAGCTTCTCTCCGAGGACAGCACCACTCAAACCCGCACCTACCGCTTGGACGCCACGATGTTGCAGCCGCAGAAGCGCGCCAAGGAACCTACCCCGGAATTGGAACGCGAGACCCACGACATTCTAAGCCGCACCGTCAGCGATCTGAAGGAACGCACTTTCCAGGTGAAGCGCATTGACCCGGTACGCGCCGGCGATGGCTCGATCGCCTATTACGACATTACTGTTCAGCCTGACTTCAGGTAACCAGTCCAGCTGCGTCATTTTGAACACGGGAACCGCTCCAATACCGGCCGCATCTAAACCAGTGTGTTATCATGACGCGATTTTTACGCTACAAACGGGGAGCGGGGTGGGGGCCTTTGGTCGTTAACAGAATTAGGATTACTGCGCTCACTTTACTAGCCATTACTTTAATTTGCTCGGGGAGCTGGGCTCAGAACCACGGGCTGTGGACGCTGGAGTCGGTGTTGCATCAACTCGACGCGCAAGCGAAGACATTTCGCAGCCTATCGGCAGATGTGGAACGCACGAAGGTCACCGTAGTGGTGAACGACCACTCCAGCGAAACCGGCAGCTTGCTTGTGCGCGGCGACAAAATGCTGCTGCAAATGAAAGCTCCTGACGCGCGCACGATCCTGCGCACCGGTGACAATCTTTATGTGTACACGCCGGGCTTGAATCGAGTGGAGGAATACAACCTGGGCAAGAACCGCACGATGGTAGATCAGTTTTTGCTGCTCGGCTTCGGCACGTCCGGAAAAGAACTTCAAAAAAGTTATCTGATCACGTTGCTCGGCGAACCAGTGTTGGACGACAAGAAAACCGTCGAACTGGAGCTAACTCCGAAATCCAGCGAAGTGCGCAATCAAATCTCTAAGATTCAGATCTGGTTCGATGAATCGTCCTGGCTTCCAGTTCAGCAGCAATTCTATGAAACGGGTTCAGGGGATTATTTCACCGTGCGCTACTCCAAGATGGTCCGCAACCCTTCGATCAGCGAATCAGAGTTCAAGCCGCACTGGCCCAAGAATACGGAAAAGGCCCGCCCTCAGGGTTAATTCACGCAGTAACAAAGAGACTTACTGACACTCAAACCTTCGCGCCTTTAGCAGCCTTCGCTCCCAGCCCCATTGATTCCTGTTCAAGAAGTCGACGCTTGCGGTCAAGTCCCCAGCGGTAACCCGCGAGTTTCCCGTCTGCTCGCACCACGCGATGGCACGGAACGACGACCGAAACAGGATTTGTAGCGCAAGCGCTAGCGACGGCACGGATAGCCTTGGGATGCCCGATGGCTCGCGCAACCTCCGAGTACGTGCGAGTCGCCCCATAAGGAATCCGCTTCAGCTCCTCCCAGACTCGCCGACGGAATGCAGTCGTTTGTACATCGGTCGGCAAATTGAGATGCGGTTCCTTGCCGCGTAGATGGGCCAGAATTTTGCTCAGCCATCCCTCGAGATTCTTCGATCCAGCGCTATCACTGTCAATTTCCGCGCGAGGGTACTCCTTGCGCAGCGCGGATTCCAGCCCAGCATCCTTTTCTCCCAGATAGAGCGCGCTGATTCCGCGGTCCGTGGCGCCAACGAGCAAACGACCGAGCGGCGAATCAACGATGGTGTAGTGGATTTGCATTCCGGCACCTCCCTGTCGATAAGTGGCTGGCGTCATGCCAAGTTGCGACGGGGAGCGCTCGTATAACCGGCTGCTGGAGCTATATCCTGCGTCATAAAGTGCGGTAGTCACGTCATCTCCTTTTTTCAAGCTGGATTTTAAGCGGCGCATGCGCTGGGCGTCTGCATATTGTCGCGGGGTGATACCCATTACCCGCCGGAAAGCGCGCTCAAGTTGATGTGGACCTAGGCCCACACTCGCCCCCAGCGCGCTAAGAGTCAGACTATTGTTGCTATCGTCTTCAGATTCAGTTCGGATCTGTGCATCAATCCGGCGGCAAACACGCGCCACGGCCTCGCCGCGAGGATCGTGAAATTGCGCAGCACGCGGGCGGCAGCGCTGGCAGGCTCGAAACCCTTTTTGCTCAGCAGCTTCTGGTAACGGGAAAAAGACCACTTGCTCGCGTCGTGGTTTGCGAGAAGCGCACGATGGCCGGCAGTAAATTCCGGTGGAACGCACAGCGTAAACGAAAGCGCCATCGGCGCTACGATCGCGTGACTGCACAGCTTGCCAATACACTTCCATTCCCGGGCGTTCCATTGGTCGCTGCATGCGATTCTTCTTCATTTGTAGTAGCTCTAACTTCTAGACCCAAATTCCGAATTCAAAATTATCGAATCCCGTTTCGAATCGCTATCCGATTCTTGCGTCCAAATTGAAATGAGCTTTCGCCTCCACCTGTGAAATTATGTGCGGAAGCGTACAAACACCTTGGCGACTGAGGGTTACATCATAAGACACTTTCGCCTGTACCCCCGTTGACGGCATAATAGAGGACGCGCATATTCGGATTCCACATGGGGTGGGTTCTGTAACGCTTGGGGGGAGACTGCTATGGGGGCTGCTCCGCAAAGGAACAGACAGCAGTTGGCAGCATCGCCGTTACGCATAGTTGAAACTCAGCCTTTGACGACGTCGGTACCGGCGTTAGGCAAACCCGGGCCGCGCCGCTTCGCTCGTATTCCAACGCATGCCATCGGCGTAGCAACAGAACGCCGCCGAGCACCACGTGCTTTGCTTTCGCTGCCGCTTCGCTTGATTCGAGTGGGAGGAACTGAGGAACCCGTTCCGGTCACGCTCGTTACCCGGAATATCAGCTCCAGCGGGATTTATTTTCTGGCTCCGCGGAAATTTGAGCCTGGAACTGCCATTGAGCTGGAAGTCGCGCTGGTTGAACGTCCTCAAGGCCAGGGAAGCGTGCAAATGTGCACGGCAGCCCACATTATCCGCGCGGAAGAAGTGGACGAACCCGGTTGGCACGGCTATGCCGCGACCTTCGATGACTTTGCGCTTCGCCGCGACGACGTGCTACCACCTCGCTACCAAGCTAGTTAAATCCGGGCTTCTTTAATCGTAAGACCATAGCAAAGCCTTGGGTAGTGGTGCAGTTTGATACCACGCGGCAGGATAGTGGTGCCCGCAGCCGTGATCTCTGGAGGCAAGAATGAAAGCAGCTACGTTCTATCGAATCGCTGCTGTTCTTCTGCTGCTATTTGCCGCAGGACATACGCTCGGCTTTCGCCAGAATAATCCGGAGTGGGGGGTTGACGCCGTTCTTGGGTTAATGCGGTCCGTCCACTTTGACGCGCAAGGGTTCAGCCGGACTTATTGGGACTTCTTCAGCGCGTTCGGATTTTTTTTCTCCGTGTTTCTTTTGTTCGCGGCGGTATTAGCTTGGCTGCTGGGAGGACTTCCGGCAGCCACTTTGGCACGCGTGCGCAGCATTGCGTGGTCGCTCGCCATTTGCTTTGTAGCAGTCACAGCTTTGAGCTGGAGGTACGCCTTCACCACCCCCATCGTTTTCTCAACCCTGATTACAGTGTTTTTGACTGCGGCGGCATGGCTTTCAGGGAGACAGGTTTCCATACCTCCATTGCGATAGTAAGGTGCGCGGATTCAAACTGAACGACTACCAAGCCTTGCGTTTGCTTGCCTGTTTTCGGGGCTGCTGCTACACTGTCGCGGCAAGAGCTACTGCTGCTCCTGCCATACTTCCGCTAAAAGGTTCATCCATGTCTGGACATTCAAAGTGGGCCACAATCAAACATAAGAAGGCTGCTACGGACGCCCGCCGTGGCAAGGTTTTCACCAAGATAATTCGCGAATTGACGATCGCGGCGCGCACCGGCGGAGCTGATCCAGATACCAATCCGCGCTTGCGCACAGCTATTCTGACGGCCAAGGGCGAGAACATGCCCAACGACAATATTGAGCGCGCGATTCAGCGCGGCGCCGGCAACCTGGAAGGCGAGACCCTGGATGAAGTGACTTTTGAGGGTTACGGTCCGGGCGGCGTGGGCCTGCTGGTGCAAGTGGTGACCAGCAACCGCAATCGAATCGTGAGCGAAATTCGCCATATGCTTTCAAAAAACGGCGGCAACATGGCGGAAACCGGCGCAGTTGGCTGGATGTTCGAGCGCAAGGGCGACATCCTGGTTCCAAAAGAAGCCGCCGACGAAGACAAAATGATGAGCATCGTGCTGGACGCGGGCGCCGAAGATCTGCGCGACGATGGCGCGGCTTGGGAAGTGACTACTCCGCCCGAAGCGATGGAGAAAGTCCGCGAAGCGCTGACTGCCGCGGGAATCAAGCCTTCCTCAGCGGAGGTTGGCTTCGTGCCGAAAAATTATGTGAAGCTTACCGGCGCGCAAGCGCAGCAGATGGTGCGTATGATGGAAGCGTTGGAAGACCACGACGACGTGCAGCATGTTTACGCGAATTTTGACATCGACGAAAACGAAATTCAGGCTGCTGTAGCCAGCTAGTTCCCTTCGCGTCGCCCGACACGAAAAAACACTAGCCTTCATTTTAGGCCCGCACGTACACTTGTGCGGGCCGCCATGCATTCAACTCCTGTTCCTAAATTGAAAACGATCTCGCGCGGATTGCGTGTGCTCGGTGTGGATCCGGCGCTTGCCGGCGCAACCGGCTACGGCATTATTGAGTTCGTCGGCCCAACGCCGAGCCTGATACGTTTCGGTTCCTTCAAACTTCCCGCACGCGCAACCCTAGCCGCGCGCCTGTATGAAATCCACTCGCTGATAACGCAACTGGTTGCTGAGTTCGCGCCCGACGCAATAGCAGTGGAATCTGTTTTCACTGCGTTAAACATCAAGACCGCGTTGAAGCTGGCAGAAGTGCGCGGCGTGGTGTTACTGGCCGCGGCACAAGCTTGCGTTCCCGCGCATAGCTATTCGCCTCGGGAAGTGAAATGCAGCGTGGCGGGATACGGGGCTGCGTCCAAACAGCGAATGCAACAGATGGTGACGTCCGCGCTGGGCCTGAAAGAAATTCCCGAGCCCGCGGACGCCGCCGATGCGCTGGCCGTAGCGCTGTGCCATGCGCATCTTGCGCGGGCGCACGAACGCATGGAAGTTGCCATGGCGGTGACGCGTGGCGCAGCCGCTTCGCCCGCAAAGATTCGTGCCGCACAAATCCGATCGCGCAACCAGGTCCGGGCCACCCACGTCTTTCAACCGTGATAGCATCGCTGTCGATGATTCGAGTTTCCCACGATCGGGTCCTAGGGTGTATTCCTAAGGTGTCCTTCGTTATTCTTGTTGCCGCGCTTGGGCTCGCGGCTCCTCTTTTTGCGCGTAACGCGGCAACCAACGGAACTGCAAGGGCAATCATTGCGCCTTCCGGTAGTGCTACGATTACTTACAGAAAGATTTTTAAATCCAGTTATCCCGAGTTCGCCGAAATCAAGCTGGATCAGAGCGGTCACGGCACTTTCGATATTCGTCAACTCGACGAAGAACCCAATGCTCAGCCTTTTGAAGTGAACGCCTCGCTCGCGGAAAGGATTTTTGCGCTCGCCGCGAAATTGCATAATTTTCAGGGTGTGGACTTGGACATCCACCGGCGCATTGCGAATCTGGGCGAAAAAACTCTTCGGTACGATAAGGGCAGCGAGACGCACGAAGTGAAGTTTAACTACACGCTCGACGATTCCGCCAGTCAGTTGATGGCGATCTTTGAGGGGTTGGCCCGGCAGGCCACTGACTTTTCCGACTTGGAGCGCACCATGCGCTACGACCGGTTGGGTGTGAATGACGTGCTGCAGCAAATCGAACAGGATTACAACAACAAGCTCTTCCCGGAACCCGAACGATTATTGGGTGCGCTTGATCAAGTCGCTGCTGACAGTAAATTCATCGATATCGCACGCCAGCGCGCGCGCAACCTCGCCGCAAAGATACGAGCCTCGCACTAGATCGGAAGGCGAATTCCGTTTGTAAGGAGTTTGCGATTTCTTAGGCCGCGGGGATAAGTCTTTGGTTATGTGCGCGCTAAGTCAACGCCTGTTCTCATGGACAGGTTGACACTTTTTACAATTTACCGCTATCCTGAATCGATTTCTTGTTGCAACGTCCGGCATCCCGAATGGGCGTATCTCGCATCTGAACTAACCGAGCCAAATGAAACCAAAAAAACTATTTGCTATCCAGTGTACTGCGCTCCTTACTCTCCTTTCGATCCCCGCGCTGCAAGCCTTCGCACAAAGCAGCGACGCGCAACCGCGCATCACCCAAGCGGTGGACGAAACCAAACTAACTTTATTGAAGGGCAATACCTATCCGCTCGCTCGCCCTGAATATGACAAGGGTGCAGCGCCGCCAGGTTTGCCCATGGAGAACATGCTGCTGGTTCTGAAACGGAGCCCGCAGCAGGAAGCGGCGCTCGACAAGTTGATGGCTGATCAACTGGATAAATCCTCGTCCAATTTCCACAAGTGGCTCACGCCTGAGCAGTTTGGCCAACAGTTCGGCCCTTCAGACCAGGATATTCAGACGGTGACTTCGTGGCTGGGATCGCACGGCTTTCAAGTAGATCAGGTATCAAAAGGCCGTACCGTCGTCGAATTTTCAGGCAATGCAGGCCAGGTGCAGGAAGCTTTTCACACCGCGATTCACAGTTATGTTGTTAAGGGCGAGCAACATTGGGCAAACGTCAACGATCCCCAGATACCTACGGCGCTCGCTCCAGTGGTGGTCGGGATAAACACTCTGCATAACTTCCCCAAGCACGCAGCCCATCGCTACGCAGGTGAATTCAGAAGATCGAAAGAGACCGGAAAAGTGACGGCGGTGAATCCGCAATTCACGTTTCCGAACCAAACCCTGTGCGGCGGTAACTGTTACCAGGTGGGTCCATACGATTTCGCCACGATCTATAACGTCCTTCCATTGTGGAACGCGAATATCGACGGAACCGGCGTGACTATCGGAGTTCCAGGCTTAACGGACATCAATCCACAGGATAATATCGATTTTCGGACCATGTTCGGCCTTCCTGTTTCAAATCTTACAATTTACACAAATGGCTCCGATCCAGGGACATCGCCCAACGATGAACCTGAGGCTGATATTGACACGCAGTGGTCGGGGGCTGTCGCCAAAGGCGCAACAATCTACTACGTAGAATCGGCTTCCACTAATACGGCGTTCGGTGTGGACCTTTCCGCGCAGTACATCATAGATAACAATTCGGCTGCGATTTTGAGTGATAGTTATGGACAATGTGAAGCGTTCCTGGGCACTGCAGGCAATTCCTTCTATTACACCCTTTGGCAACAAGCAGCCGCCCAAGGGATTTCTGTATTTAATCCGACTGGGGACAACGGTTCGGCAGGCTGTGACAATGACACTGCTGCAGGAGCAGCGCAGTTTGGATTACAAGTGAATGGATCCGCCTCAACGCCGTATGACACCGCAGTGGGCGGCACTGATTTCAACGATCCTAACAATCCCACCACATATTGGAGTGCGACGAATGCTTCAACCACGCAGGCCTCTGCCTTGTCCTATATCCCGGAAGTGGTTTGGAATAACTCTTGTGCGAGCATCGAGTGGGGGGCGGATTTTGGATTTAGCACTGACTCCATCACCAACTGCAACAGTCAGCAGTTATCAAACGACATTTTGGTCGTGGGCGGCAGCGGCGGCGTTAGCAGTTGCACGTTAGGAACAAACGGTCAAACTGAAGAGGTCACCAGCTGTTATGCCGGTTACGTCAAGCCGTCCTGGCAAGCGGGTGTAGGCGTGCCGAACGACGGCAAGCGCGATATACCGGACGTTTCGCTTTTTGCGGGCAATGGATTTAACGGAAATGCTTACATCATTTGCCAGCAGGATGCCAATTCGCAGCAGGGCGGAAACAACAGCAGCTGCGATATAAACAGTCCGTACACGGATTTTCAATCTTATGGCGGCACTTCTGTAGCGAATCCCGCGATGGCGGGGATCTTGGCGATGGTGGTCCAAGCAAACGGAAACACTCGTCAAGGAGTTCCCAACGCGGTTCTTTACGAACTTGCGGCGCAAGCTGGCGCGAGCTGCAACTCAAATGGAACGGTAAACAGCTCTTGTATTTTTTATGACTTGCAAGCCGGCGCTGGAACGAATGCCATGCCTTGCACGCCCGGCACGACGAATTGCACCGGCTCTGGCAGCGATCAGTACAGCGTTTTGCCGAGTTATGGCACCACCACTGGTTATGACCAGGCCTCGGGTTTGGGCTCTGTTAATGCTGCTAATTTGGTCAACCATTGGTCAACGGTCGTATCTGGCCCGGACTTTAGTATGTCCCTTCCGGGTACGGCACCGACTCCCACGACGCTGACGGTAAGCGCACCAGGCGGAACGGCAATGACCACGCTGACGATTACGGCAGCGAACGGTTACACCGGAACGATCAGTTTTTCCGCTGCGTCTTGTACCGGGCTGCCTGCCGAAACTACTTGCAGCTTTAGTCCATCGTCTGTGACCGGCAGCGGCACAACTCAACTAACCGTGACCACAACCGCTGCTAGCAGCAGACTGCTTCCAATG
>JABDEK010000118.1 GCA_013287135.1 Acidobacteriota bacterium
TCACACCCAATTATTTCACCACTCTGCGAATTCCTCTGTTGCAAGGGAGAGAATTCACCGAGCGCGATGAGGCCAGCGCGACGAAGGTCCTGATTGTGAACCAGGCTTTCGCGCAGCAATTCTTCCCAGGCGAAAATCCGATTGGCCAACACATATTGGCCGGCATCGCCAATGCCGGAGAACCGCCTATGCGAGAAATCGTCGGCGTAGTGGGAAACGTCAAGTTTGAAGATCTCACTACCGAGTTTAGTCCGGAATCTTACATTCCCTACGGACAACTTCAATTTGGCTCGATCACCATCGTGGTGCGATCGTCGAAAGATCCACAAGGTTTGGCGAAACCGATTGCCTCTGCGGTGCAGTCGCTCGATAAAGATTTGCCGACGTACGCTTCCAAAACAGTAGAGCAGTATTTGGATGGCACCATAGCAGTACCGCGCTTCAATACTTTTCTTCTCGCAATTTTTGCAGCGCTTGCGATGGTTCTAACCGCCGTTGGCCTATATGGAGTGATTTCCTACACCGTAGCGCAACGCACGCATGAGATCGGCATACGCATGGCACTCGGCGCGCAACCCGGCGACATGATGCGTCTAGTGGTGGGTCAGGGAATGCGGCTCGCGCTATTTGGAGTAGGGGTTGGATTAATTGCGGCACTCGGATTGACGCGATTTCTTTCCAGCCTCCTTTTCGGCGTAAGTTCCACGGATCCGGTGTCGTTCGCTGCCGTGGTAGCCATGCTTTTCACCGTAGTGCTGCTGGCTTGTTACATTCCAGCGCGGAGAGCGATGCGTGTGGATCCGATGGTCGCACTGCGTTACGAGTAGAAGGAGAAACAATGGGGACATTATTGCAAGACATTCGCCACGGAATCCGCATGCTGGTGAAAAATCCAGGCTTCACGCTGATTGCCGTGCTGACGCTGGCTTTGGGCATCGGTGCGAACACCGCTCTGTTTTCCGTGGTGAACGGCGTGATTTTGAATCCGTTACCTTACCCGCAGCCGGACCAGCTTGTGATGCTCTACGAAAACGGCCCGGCATTTGAAAAATCGTCGATCTCCTACCCGAATCTCAAAGATTGGCAGCGAAGCAATTCCACTTTTGCGGAAATCGCAGGCTATCGAAGCGACGATTTCACCGTAACAGGCAGCGGCGAGACTGAGCGCGTTCGAGTCGGTATGGTTTCTGCTGATTTTTTTCCGATCTTGAGTGTGAAGCCTCTACTGGGTCGTTTATTCAGCTCGGACGATGATCGCCGTGCCGCCGCTCCGGTCACCCTCATCAGCTATGGTTTGTGGCAGCGCAAATTCGGTTCCGCGCCGGACATTGTTGGCAAGCGCATGAACATGAACGGCAGGGATTACACCGTGATCGGCGTGATGCCGGCGAGCTTCCATCTTCAGATTAACAATTTTGACACCGCGAAAGACGTCTATATCCCGCTGGGACAGTTCAGTGATCCTTTATTTCAAGACCGAGGCGTTCATGAGGGGATGGATGCGATCGGACGGTTGAAGCCTGGAGTCTCGCTGGCAGCAGCACGAGCGGATATGCATCAAATCGCGCGAAACCTCGCCGCGGCTTACCCCAATGAAGATAAGAACGCAGGCGTGACGATCCTGCCTCTGAAACAAGACATGGTCCGTGACGTTCAACTGTTCCTATGGGTGCTGCTGGGAGCTGTCGGATTTGTGTTGTTGATTGCTTGTGTGAATGTTGCAAACCTGCAGCTGGCGCGCTCGACTGGCCGGGCGCGCGAATTTGCTATTCGCGCCGCGCTTGGCGCGAGCCAGGGACGTGTGATCCGGCAATTGCTCACCGAAAGTGTTCTGATCGGGCTGGCTGGGGGCGGAATCGGCGCCAGTTTGGCTGCGTGGGGAATGCAGGCAGCGATCCGAGTGCTGCCAAATACATTGCCGCGAGCGGAAGAAGTCCGGTTAGACGCGCACGTTCTGATGTTCACGCTAGTAGTATCGATTTTGGCGGGCATCGTTTTTGGATTGGCGCCCGCACTGAAGACCTCCCGGCCAAATCTGCAGGATACACTGAAAGAAAGCGGGCGCGGCGCCAGTGGTGCGAAGCATCGCGCGCTGGGACTATTTGTTGTAGTCGAGATGGCCATGGCGCTTGTGCTTCTAACCGGCGCAGGTCTGATGATTCGCAGTCTCGCAGCGCTCTGGAGCGTGGATCCAGGCTTCAATCCACATAACATTTTGGTATTTGACGTTTCACTTTCACCGGCATTGGGTGCAAATGCCTTAACAAGCCGGTCAGCTCTCCGTGAACTTGACGAAAAACTGCAAGAAGTCCCCGGCGTCCAGGCTGAATCTTCCACGGGTGGAGCGCTTCCCATGACCGGCGATGACGAGTTGCCGTTCTGGCCCGATGGCAAGCCCAAGCCTGCCAACCAAGCTGAAATGGACCAAACCTTGTTTTATTTGGTTGATCCGGGATATCTGAACGCGATGGGAGTTCGGCTAGACCGAGGCCGTTTTTTCACTGCCAATGATAACGAGCAGTCTTCCCCCGTTATTGTGGTCGATGAAAACTTCGCCCGGAAATATTTCCCCGGTGAAGATCCTATCGGCAAGAGAATTCATATCGCTATTCTGAACACCGCGCCCGAGATCGTGGGTGTGGTGGGACACGTAAAGCACTGGGGCCTGGATTCCGAGGCAGATCACCAAAAGATCCAGGCTGAGACTTACATGCCTCTGATGCAAATCCCGGATCAGTTCTGGTCGGGCAGTCCGCAGGCACAGGTTGTGGTGCGCACCAGTGGACCGCCGACCGCAATTGCCGGAGCAATGCTCGAGGCGATTACGAAGTTGAATAGCCAAAACGTGATGTTTGAAACCAGAACGATGGACGCAATCATCGGGGAATCGCTTGCTGCTAGACGATTTTCGATGGTCCTGCTGAGCATTTTTGCAGGAATCGCGCTTCTGCTATCCAGTATCGGAATTTATGGCGTGATTTCCTATGTCGTGGGGCAGCGCACGCACGAAATTGGCATTCGCATGGCGTTGGGCGCGCAACGCCGGGATGTTTTGCGCTTGATGCTAGGCGAAGGAATGAAGATGGCGATTGTCGGGGTGGGCATCGGTGTGTGCGCGGCTCTCGGACTGACCCACCTAATGGTCAAAATGCTTTTTGGAGTCAGCGCAACCGATCCTGTGACGTTTGCCGGCGTGGCCGTCGTTCTATCCGGAGTAGCGCTGGCGGCCTGTTACATTCCGGCCCGACGCGCGATGCGCGTAGATCCGATCATTGCGCTGCGCTACGAATAATCGTGATTTCGGAAGACTTGGGCTGTAAATGGAACGTATGAAGAATTTTACTGCGATTAGAAATTTAGGATCGGCTTAGCCTCGCTTTTCTGCGTAGCGCTAAGAAAGAGAAAAAAGATGGGAGCCTTACAGCAAGACCTACGCTACACGGTACGGATGTTAGCGAAGAGTCCTGGATTCACGCTGGTTGCCATACTTACCCTGGCGCTGGGCATTGGAGCGAACGCCGCGATATTTTCCCTTACCGATCAGGTCCTATTGCGGCTTCTGCCGGTGCAGAAACCGGAAGAGCTTGTCGTTTTGCACTCACCTGGACCCCAACACGGAAGGAATTGGAGCGATGGCGACAGGGGCGCAGCTTGGTCCTATCCCATGTACAAAGATTTAGGCGACCACAACGAGGTTTTCTCCGGCCTACTAGCGTGGTTCGCCACGCAAGCGAGCGTTTCCGGCCAAGGGCAAACCGAACTCGCCAACACGGAACTTGTAACCGGAAATTATTTCGAAGTGCTTGGCGTGCGTCCTGCCCTCGGACGCGTTTTCAATTCGCACGATGAAACCACGCCAGGTGCGAATCCGGTAGTAGTGCTGAGCTATGGATATTGGCAACGCCGCTTCGGGCGCGATCCCGGAATTTTGAACAAGCAACTGGTTGTGAACGGAATTTCCATGACCGTCGTGGGAGTTGTGCATCCCGGTTTCTTTGGAGTGCAAGTGGGACAGACGCCCGATGTTTTCGTTCCCATGACGATGAAAGCCCAGATGACCCCGAACTGGGACGGGCTGGCAGACCGTCAGGATCATTGGCTTGCGATTCTGGGGAGATTAAAACCAGGAATCAGACCAGCGAAGGCTGAAGCCGGACTTCAGCCCGAATATAGCGCGATCTTGCAGTCTGAGTCTTCGGCAATGAAATTATCGTCGCAGTCAAAGAAGGAATTTCTGCAGAAGAAAATTTTGTTGGACCCGGGGTCGCATGGACGTCCGATCCTTCAGCACGATGCGGGGCAGCCGCTGTGGATTTTACTATCCATGGTGGGATTGGTGCTGCTAATCGCTTGCGCGAACCTCGCCAGCCTTTTGGTGGCGCGCGGCGAAGCCCGGCAAAGAGAAATCGCAGTAAGGATGGCCATGGGTGCGGGTCGCTGGCGGTTGATAAGGCAGCTTCTGACCGAGAGTTTGCTGATTTCGCTAGCGGGCGGAGCTGCGGGATTGGTTGTTGGGACCTGGACGCTTGGCGCGCTGGTTAGCTCGGTGCCTGACTCTATTGGCGCGTCAGGGCTACAAGGAAAGTTTGACTATCGTGTGCTGGCTTTTGCTCTGGGACTTTCCGTACTGACCGGAATTCTGTTCGGTTTTTTACCGGCGCTGCGCTCCACACGCGCGGATTTGCAGACCATTCTGAGAGAGCAGGGAGCAAATGTTTTTGGCGGCAAATCGAATGTGCGATTGCGCAAAGTGTTGTTGGTTTCACAGGTAGCCCTGACCGTAGTTTTGCTGGCATCGGCCGGATTTTTCGTGCGTAGCTTAATGAATTTGAAAGGCCAGGATCTCGGTGTGCGCACCGACCACGTCGTCCAATTTTCCGTTTCCCCTGAATTGAATCGATATACCCCGGCGCAAACGGTAGCACTCGTCGATCGGCTGCGAGAAAGTATCGCCGCTTTGCCCGGCGTGCGGTCCGTAAGCGCTTCCGGAATGGCATTGCTCGCCAACAGCGACTCTTACGCAAATATTACTCCGGAAGGATTTCCGATGACGGAGGACACAAATACAGACGTGCAACAAAACTGGGTTGGTCCGAATTTCTTTTCGACTCTGGGAATTCCGCTTCTTTCTGGACGCGAGTTCGACCATCGCGATGTTTCCTCCGCTCCCAAAGTAGCGATCGTGAGCGAAAAAATGGCGCAAAAGTTCTTTAACGGACAGAATCCGATCGGCCGCCATTTTGCGTTTGGTTCCGGCAATGATGTCCACCCCAACATCGAAATCGTCGGATTGGTGAAAGACAGCAAGAACACAGACTTGCGACAAGAGATTCGGCCGCTTGTCTACATTCCTTACGCGCAAGACACTCATCAGGGAAACGCAACGTTTTATGTGCGCACAAACGTTGAACCTGCTGCAATGGCTTCCACGCTGCGCAAAACCGTGCAGAGTGCGGATGCAAACCTTCCGGTATTCGATTTGAAAACCTTGGATCAGGAATTGGATGAGATTGCTTTCTCCGAACGGCTGCTGACCTTTTTCTCGCTGTGCCTGGGCGTGCTGGCCGCGTTGCTAGCCGCCATCGGACTCTACGGCGTAATGGCGTATATGGTGTCTCGGCGAACTCGTGAGATCGGAATCCGCATGGCGCTGGGCGCGTCGCAACAGAATGTTTCGTGGCTGGTGCTGCGCGAAAACGTGCGTATATCCGCTACAGGCCTTGCCATAGGACTTGTGGCGGCCTTTGCAATCGGCAAATTAATCGAGTCCCAGTTGTTTGGAGTAAAAGCTAGCAACCCGTTGGTGTTTTTAGCGGCCGCTGTGGTGCTCTCAACCGTTGCATTTCTAGCTGGATGGCTCCCCGCGCGAAGAGCTGCTGCGGTGGATCCAATGGTCGCCCTGCGTCACGAGTAAAGTTACCCAACACATTTCAGGAATGCTGAAACATCCGTTGAGGAAATCACGTATTACAGGGTACTCGACTATAACAGCGGTGCGGATGAGCCAAGAGAGGGCGTGGTCACGAGCAAGAAGGAGTGAAACATGGAAACGCTGATGCAGGATATCCGTTACGGCGCCCGAATGCTGATGAAAAATCCTGGCTTTCTGATCATTGCCGTCATCACGCTGGGCCTGGGGATCGGCGCTAATACCGCCATTTTCAGCATGGTGGACTCTTTGTTGCTTCGGCCGCTGGCGGTGCAGGACCCGGGACGGATCGCAGTTCTTGCCGCACAACAGAAAAATGGACCGGTGCAACCAGCCCTTTCCTTTCCCGACTACCGCGATATTCAAAGCCAAACTTCGGAAGCGTTTTCAGGATTAGCGGGATACATACTGGGCTTGGACGGGCTCAGCTCTGCGGGAGCGAAACCGGAGCGCATCATGACCTCGTATGTCTCCGGCAATTTTTTCACGACATTGGGATTAAAACCGGCTCTCGGCCGCTTCATTTTGCCATCCGAGGGCGAAACTCTCGGAGCCGATCCGGTGATGGTGATCAGCTATTCGCATTGGAAGACGCACTTTGGAGGCGATGTCGCGATTGTAGGCAAGAAAGTTTCAGTGGACGGCCATCCGATCACGATCGTCGGCGTGGCGCCTGAGGGTTTTTATGGAGTCAATGCCCTAGTTTCCGTTCAGGGATACATGCCGATTGGTTTGGCGCCGATGGGAGGTTATCCCCGCGATTTCATGACCAATCGCGGAAGCCGTGTAGTCATCTTGCTAGGGCGTTTGACGTCGGCGTCGGACTTTCAAAAGGCGAACGCCTCGCTGGCGGTCGTTGGCCAACGTCTCTCGCAACAATATCCGGATGTGGACAAGGATTTAGGCCTGAAGGCTTATCCGGAATTACGCGCGCGGCCGAATCCTGATCCCAACAACACTGTGCTGGTAGTTTCCACTCTCTTTTTGGGTTTGGCGGCACTGGTGTTGCTGCTGGCATGCGTCAATGTCGCCAATATTCTGCTGGTACGCGCGACCATCCGCGAACGTGAAATGGCAATCCGCGCGGCGCTGGGCGCAGCACGCACTCGCTTAATCCGGCAGCTGCTTACAGAGAGCATTCTGTTGGCGCTTGCGGGTGGAGTGGTAGGAATTCTTCTGGGCAAATGGGGTAGTTCGGCGCTCAGTTCAATTCATCTTCAAACAGACTTGCCGGTGCACTTTGATTTCCATTTTGACTGGCGCGTTTTCGCGTACGCCTTCTTGTTCGCGGTGCTAACCGGCATCATCGTGGGACTTGTGCCGGCCTTTCGAGCGTCGCGTGGAAACCTGAGCGCTATCTTACATGCAGGCGGACGCGGCGTAGTGGGAGGCAAGAATCGATTGCGCAGCACACTGGTGGTGGCGCAGGTGGCAGGCTCGCTGATGCTGCTGATCATTGCCGGACTCTTTACTCGCAGCCTGGGGAAAGCCCAGCAGACGAGTTTGGGTTTCAATCCGACCCATTTACTGAATTTGAGCATGGATCCTAACGAGATCGGCTACAACGATGTGCAATACCGCGAATTCTACAAGAACCTGCTCGATCGCGTCCGCGCGCTTCCGGGTGTGCAGTCAGCCAGCATTGCAAGCTCGGTACCCCTGGGCTATATCAACTCGGTCGATACGCTATCCGTCGAAGGTTATCAGCCACCGCCTGATCAAGCCGCGCCATTGATTCAATACACCTTGATTTCGCAGGACTATTTCGCGACTTTGGAAATTCCCATAGTAACCGGCCGCACGTTCAAATCCACGGACGACGCGAACACGCAGTATGTCGGCATCATAAATGAAGCCATGTCCAAGCAGTTTTGGCCGAACGCCGATCCGATCGGACGCCCATTCAAGATTGGATCTGACCAGAAACACTGGATACAAGTCGTCGGCGTAGTAAAAGACGCCAGGTTTGAGGGACTGCGCGGTCCCGTCAAACCCTATTTTTTCCTTCCTTTCTTGCAGCAGTATACTGGGAACTCGTTCGAGACTTTGCAGGTGCGCACTCTCGGCGCACCCGACGCGATGACACCCGAGATCGAGCGCGTAGTTGGAACGCTTGCGCCAGAGCTGCCGGTGTTCGACGTGAACACCATGAGCCAGGCTCTGAATACCTTGAATGGTTTACTTTTTTATAAGCTTGGCGCAGTGTTGGCGGCGCTGCTGGGCATTCTGGGACTGGTTCTCGCGGTTGTCGGAGTGTACGGCGTAATTTCCTATGCCTCCAGCCAAAAGACCCATGAGATCGGTGTCCGCATGGCACTGGGAGCGCAGCCCATGGACATTCTAAAAATGATCTTCAGCCAGGGATTATTTATCATCGCAATCGGTCTGACTTTAGGAATCGCAATGGCACTAGGGACGGCGCGCTTGATTGGCGACTTTCTCACCATCAGCCCGATGGATCCGCTCACCTACTTTGGGGTTGCGGCGATACTCCTTACTGTAGCTCTGGCAGCTTGCTATATTCCTGCCCGACGGGCGATGCGTGTGGATCCGATGGTGGCCTTACGATACGAATAGGCTAAGCCGCAAGGTGCTGTCCGGAATCGCGACAAACATTCCCGTAACTGGTCATATCCAACCGTGGGTTGTCCGCATAGTTCCCGCAATGTGTTCTTGCCAAGGCATTTAGAGGCAGGCTCTGCTGGAATCCGAACTGCCCATATATGGGAGGCTCCTAATGACTTTGCCGCTGAACATGCGCAAAATGAGCCTACCGAGATGGATACCATGGCGGTTGAACTGATGAATCAAGCTGGACCGACTCAGGCGCGCATAATCATAGCGGATGACCAGCCAGACGTCCTGGAGGCCCTGCGCTTACTATTGAAAGGTCATGGCTATGTGACTGAAGCGGTGACCTCTCCGGCAGGCTTGCTCGAGGCTCTCGCACGATCCGAATTTGATCTGGTTTTGATGGACCTGAATTACGCGCGCGATACCACCTCGGGCCGCGAAGGCCTGGATATCCTAACTCAACTGAAAGACTCCGGAGACGCGCCTCCGATTGTCGTAATGACCGGCTGGGCCACAGTGGGACTGGCTGTGGAGGCCATGCAGCGCGGCGTTGGCGATTTTGTGGAAAAGCCCTGGGTCAACACGCGCCTTCTGGAAGTTCTTCAAAAGCAAATTGATATAGGGCGCGAACGCCGTAACGCCCGCCGCAGCGCCATCGAAAATAATCGCTCGCAAAACGAAATCGCTTCCCAGCTTCAACGCCAAGGGCGCGAAATTGAAGAGGCCCGCGCTATCCAGCTTGGATTCCTGCCCAAGGAAATTCCGCAAATTGCCGGATATGAAATCGCAGGCGCT
>JABDEK010000119.1 GCA_013287135.1 Acidobacteriota bacterium
CTTTTTGAAGGTACGACGAAGGACGAAGGCTGTGATACAACGGCGGGATGACTCAAGCCCCACCCATCACATTCCTCTCTGTATCACTTGAAGCATGGCTTACCATTGCGGCGATTCTAACTGGTCCATTGGCAGCGTTGCTGATTCAGAAATATCTCGAAAACCGCCGAGCCAAAGAAGACCGCAAGGTGCGCTCACTCAGGTGCATTACCCGCCGCTGCCCGCTCCCGATTTTGCCGGAAAGACCGGCCACGGTGACTACGCCGACTCTAAGGTTGAGATGGACCATCATGTCGGGGAAATTCTGGATGCCTTGGACCGCTTGAACCTTTCTCAGAAGACCATCGTCATCTTTTCAAGCGACAATGGACCGGAACCTCACACAGAACTAGGGGGCACCTCACCAGTGATGAACGGCGGCAGTTCTGGGCCTTGGCGCGGCCCCCTGTTCACTGCCCTTGAAGGCTCGCTCCGCACTCCATTCATCATTCGGTGGCCCGGCCATGTTCCAGCAGGAAAGGCGAGCGATCAGATGGTGCACTGCGTGGACATATTTCCAGCTCTGGCGCGATTTGCAGGCGCTGAGGTGCCTAAAGACCGCGCTATTGATGGCGTGGACCAGAGTGAATTTTTCACGGGTGCGCAAGAAAAGTCCAATCGCTAAGGTTTCCCTGTCTACGTCGGCAACATACTCATGGCCGTGAAGTGGCGCAATTGGAAGGTGCATTTTTACCTTTTGGACGACCCGTCCGGCGCTCCTGTCAAATTTCTCGTCCCAAAGGTTTACGACCTCGACATCGACCCCAAGGAACAACGAGACGTCGCAATCTCGAACAGCTGGGTCTTACATCCGGCGGTGAAAATTATCGGTTCGTTTGAAGTAAGCACAAGAAAGTATCCGCTCATCCCGATGGGGACACCTGACCCGTACGACCCTTCGCATAAAAAGGAGCCCGCACCTGAACCGACCGCAGTTCCCATTGATTAGGAGCCAGTGAGACCGGCACACCCGCATCAGGCGGAAGTTCCAGAAAACTTTCGCAGGATTTCCGGCAAAACATCAATCGCTAGATGGCTCAGATATTGGTTGTTCGTGTAGAGAAGTTTTTTGCAAGCAACACAGCCCGGCACAATCACGCCTTTTCCACCCTCAGCAATTGATAGCGGCTGCGTACAAAAAGTGTCCCAATGATGGCGCATTATTTCTTCCTGAGCCTCTTTCAGAAGTGTCTCGTGCATGACCAGAGAATATCACTCAATCTTCGCGTCTGGAATCTTGGCGAGTTTCTGAACGGGCGGATAGACGCTTCTTCATCTTCGGAATAACTGGTTCCCTGCGGGTACCGGTTTCTTCGGTCTACCGCCTTGAACTGGCGGGAATGTCCCTGTCAATTCTGACAATATCCCTTTTCGGACAACGACGTTAGGTTGTCCCATCGAAGGAGAACCTATGAAAAGCAGACTGGCTTGGTTTATGGCCTTGGCGGCGGTTTGCTTAGGAACAATATCTTGCAACAAGGAAAGCGGCCCGGTTCGGGAGGCCATATCCCATAAAGACGCTTACCAGCAGGCGTATATCTACGCCTTTCCGATGATTGCTGCGTACAAAGCGCTGTACCAGTTCAATGTGGACACGACGAACTCGCAGTACAAAGGACCGTTTAACACAGTCCTCAACGAGGCTCGGGTCTTCACCTACAAGGACACCAGCATCGTTACGCCCAACAGCGACACCCCTTATTCGATTTTGCAGATGGACCTGCGTGCCGAACCCATCGTCTTGTGTGTTCCAAAGGTCGAGAAGGGTCGTTACTACACATTCGAAATAGCCGACCTTTATTCACAGAACTACGCGTACATCGGCAGCCGCGCAACCGGGAATGACCCAGGATGCTACATGGTTTCAGGGCCGGGCTGGAGCGGTACAACGCCTGCCGGTATCAAAAAGGTCTTCCCATCAGAGACGCAGTTCTCCCTCGCCGTCATCCGCACGCAATTGTTTAACGCGAACGACATGGAGAATGTGAAGAAGGTTCAATCGGGTTATAAGGCACAAACGCTGTCCGCGTTCACCCACCAGCCACCGCCAGCGGCGCTACCCGCGCCTGATTTCCCGAAGTTCACGGATGACGCGTTCAAGTTGGACTTTCCGGCGTATTTGAATTTCCTGCTCCAGTTCTGCCCAACGCCTCCCGAAGAGACTGCACTCCGGGCGAAGTTCGCAGCGGTTGGAATCGAAGCCGGAAAGCCCTTCGATTTAACGAAAGTTTCCGAGGCGCAAAAGGCGGAGCTAGGCTTAGCCGTTAAGGAAGGCTATGAGGCGATTGAGAAAGCGAAACTCAACATCGGCAAAGACATCAACGGTTGGAGCGTCGGTGCCGCGTTCGGCAACCGGTCGTTCTACAATGGCGACTACCTGCTCCGTGCTGGCTCAGCGTTGGCTGGCATCTACGGCAACGACGCGGTTGAAGCTATGTATCCAGCGGCCAAAACTGCCAGTGACGGGCAGCCACTTGATGGCAGCAAGCACAATTACACGCTGACTTTCGCTGCCGGACAATACCCTCCCGTGAACGCATTTTGGTCCGTCACGATGTACGACGGCAAGACCCAATTGCTGATTCAGAACCCAATCAACCGCTACTTAATCAACTCTCCGATGTTGCCGGTCCTTAAGAAGAACTCTGACGGCTCACTGACAATCTATATTCAAAAGGATGCTCCGGCGGGCGACAAAAAAGCCAACTGGCTCCCGGCTCCAGACGGTCCGATATACATGGTCATGCGCTTGTACTGGCCGAAGGACACACCGCCGTCGATACTTCCACCCGGTTCGGGCACATGGCAGCCTCCGGCAATTCAGGTGGTTCAGTAAGAGGGGCATCTTTCCGCTGCGCAGACTGGCGCATTTTGGTCGCAGGCATTTTCGATTCTTAAGCGATGAACCTTAAACAGGATTTTCCCGCGCCAATCTCACGCCCTCCACTCTTTTCAATTGCGAGCGCGCAAGTTCCCGCAGTTCATCGAACGACAAATGTGGATTCAACTTCAGAAGTTCTCGCATCGCGGCTGCGACTCTTGAAGATGCAGACGGATTTTCGTGGCTGGAGTCAAACCACTTTTCAAGTTGTGCCAGCGTCGTAAAAGGTTTCACGTCCGTCATCGGTGTTCCTTATCGCGTGCGGCGCATGTGGCTCTGCGCGGCTGCCGCGAACAGGTTCCGATTCTTGTCTACAAAACTCTTTAGACGCTAGTGTCCTAATTTGAAGTTCCCATACTCAGAGTGCGGCATTCAACGTGCTCCTAATCCATTCTGAGGCTGACTGTTTTTTGCTCTTGGCAGCCGATTCGATTGCCTTCCGTTCGTCTGGCCTGACGCGGATACGCAAGAATTCTGCCTTTGCATCGCCCTTCGGCAATGGTGGGCGTCCTGCTTTCCTAGCCTTCGGCTGTTTCGGCATTCCTGAACTCCTGAACGATTGCCATATTCATTCTCCCTATGACAATTACTGTACCCCGGTAATTATACTTTGTCAAGCGGTATTGTTGTGGTACGATTATTACTCTTTGGTTTGGACTGGAGCAGCGAGTAAATGACAATTGAACATTGGCTAATGATAGCGGTAATCATTAGCACTCTTATCGCGCCTAGAACCTCCGGAGCACAAGGTCGGGGGTTCGAACCCCTCCGGGCGCGCCATATTCCCTCAAAGTAGTTGTTTCTATGACTACCGTCGCCTCATTGCGATAAGGTTTTACCGTGGTACTACCTAATGGAACGCCCGGCCCATCTGGTTGGTGGGTGACTCGCATCGAAAATCGCCTGTAATCAGCTATGGGGTTAGAACAAACTTAAGAATTTTTGAACCAACTCGAATGCCCGCCTGGCTTGCATCTCTTGTGTCTCGCGTTCGGATGAATCAAGAAATTCGACAACCTGTCCGGGACCAAAACTGTTCACAGTCGCGAACTTCTCTCGAACAATCTCTAGGGCTCGCTCGACGTCCTTCTCTTTACTTCGCCCCTTCCATACGGCGGCAAGTACGTCTAGTCCGCCAGGGTAGTTGGTAAGGCAATAACAAATATCATAGGCGTCCTTCGGTTTGTCTCTGCCGCCGAGGGCGTGCGCTTTCATGACGAGGAAGTCTGGCAGGGAAGCGATGCGAAGTCTCACCGTATTCATTGCTCCGCGAATTGTCCGGCCCGCGAATACGATGTCCACTGGAGCGTTAAAAGCAGTGCCGCATCCGTCCGCCTGCAAGACACGGAACCCATCCAAGATTTTTTGGATTGTTTTTCTCCAGCTTTACCTCTTTTGGTGCCAGGAATTCGACCTCTACTTGAATTGGTTTATTTCCATCCTGAAGATCGACATCGGTAACCAGTTGAAATGGCTTTGTTCCGGGTCTATAGCGCCGCGTGTTGAGCAGCAGGTTGAGCAATTCAGCGTAGCGTCCGTCGTTGAGCTTGTCGGCATCTAGAGCCAAGTCCACGTCTATACTCCCGACGTGGGCTTCTTCGGCCTGGGAAATTAACAGGTCGGGTACCCAACCTCCCACAACCACAAGACAATCGTGAAATGCCGCCAGAACCCTGACCGAGATCGACTAGAACGCGACGCGCAGCGTCAACCTGTCGAGAGTGGTATTCGCTTTGATGTCTTGGCTCGTCATTCATAGTTGCCTGTACTGACTCCACTTCGGCTTTAATGTTTGTTCCAATATTGCCTCCGCTGCTTCTTCCCCGCGACCTCCGCAATGTGAGAGGTCAACATAGGTTTGCACCGGATTTGTGCGGGCCATTCGCCGATCTCCGAGGTTGCCAGCATCAGCTAAGTAGAAGACACCAGCGTCATCGGGAATGAGGAGTATCAAATTTTCGCCTGATTCGACGCGTTTTGCTTCGATGAGATCTTCGAAGTGCTTGACGTATTCATCGCTCACATAGAGCCAAGTCTTAGGTTGTCGCACATGCGCTGCCTGGTAGTCTGCCGCCGAGAATGCGGCATATGCTGCGAAACCACCCGCATCTAGATCAAGATCGGCCAGGGCATCCTGTAATTTCCGCCCTTGCAGAAAAGTAAAATAATGGCGGCGTTCGTGTCTGTCAAAACGGTAAGCATCTCTCCAAGCCGTCAATAACTTGAACGGATCGCGCAAGTGAAATCCCCCATCTGGCAAAGCTTCGATAAATGCCTCGTCCCGTAAGTATCTAACTACCTTGTTCACCAACCCAAGACTAGGTTCCGGTATAGGAATTCTGAGTTTCCCAAAATGTGCTTCCATACTCCTTTGAGTCCAGCGCATTCCGGCATTCTCCGTCGCAAGGAGCGCTCGAATTACGCGTCCGGCCTCGGGGGTGCTCAGATTCGCGGTGGGACGAGGCGGAGAATTCAAGGGCTCATTGCCACGGCGCTCGAGGTAAATGGCATTCGCTACGTCGATGTGACAGTTACCAGCAAGATCGTACCAGCTCCAGCCCTGTTGAACGCACAAGTCACCGAGCCGGGGCGAGACAGAAGGCAAGGCAAGTACGGGCACAAATGGTCGATGACCTCGTGTCAGAGCAGCCTTGCTCTCGGCCAATGCGCGAAAGGCACTGGGTCGTAGTTCGCTTTTGCATTCAATGGCTAGGACGGCCTTGCCTTGCGGCAACGGGAGCGTAGCCTCGATGTCAAAACCTTTATCCGAAGTGCTTCCGGTCCGTTTTATTTCTAGAATGTGCAGCCAGGGAATGCTACCCAAGAGTTCTTTCAGTTTCGATTCCAAGGCTTGTTCCAAGCTAGCGCCGATGAGTTTATTCATGTTCACGAAATAGTATGTGTTCACGCTTCCGTGAACATAGCACATTTAGTGAACATGATTCAAGGGCTAAAGAGCAACTTCTCTCATTGCCGCCTAGTGTATATATACCTAGGCGGCTTTGCCCGCCGATCGTACGCAGTCTTTGTAGTAATTCGTTTTGAAATTTGTTTCGCCGAGCCACGCGTCTAACGTCTCCGTGATTTGCGGGTCGAGACTCGCGCCTTCTTGCTCGTCACGCCAAGCGTCTAAGATATCCTGTGCAGCCTGGCCCCAATCGAATTGACGGCCAACACGGAGCAGTAAAGTCGCGAAGCTCGCCATGCGGGATTTTACAGACTGTTTGAAGTGACACTGCGCTTTCACTGCGATGATTACGCTTTGCAGTCGAAGGTTTTACCAAAGACGCCGGACCCCATAGCTTTCGATGGATACTTCATTACTTATGATCGGCATATTTTCTGCCTGCGCTTGAGCTATGAGCATTCGGTCAAAGGGATCCTTGTGAGGGCCAGGCAAGAGTCCGGCGCGAATACCATGCTCTGCAGAAATGGTTAGTAGTTGAAAACCTTCGCGTTCAATTACCCCAGAGAAATCCGCCGCCAGGTCAGCAGCAGTCGGGAGTTTTCCCAGCCTGACCTTGATCGCGATTTCCCAAGCCGAAGCAGCACTTACGATCAGCGTGTTTTTGGTTTCTGCGATCACTTTGCGAGCGGCCCGCGTTAGTGCTGGGTCATCTGAGAGCCACCAGAGCAAGGCATGCGTATCGAGGAGCGCTCGCAATTAGACTACTCCCAGCCTGAGAGTTCGCTCAACGGGAGAGGCTCAAAAAACTCTGGTCCAACTTGCAATTTGCCTTTCAACGACCCTGGCTGGCGTTTGCCCTTTACCTCTCCGACGGGAACGAGCCGCGCTACGGGTTTTGACCCACGCGCAATGATCACTTCCTCGCCCGCGGAAGCTTTCTCAATTAACCGAGAAAGGTTTGTCTTGGCTTGGTGAATGGTGACGACACTCATCGCGGCTCCTTAGCTAACCTATGTTAGCTCATGGGCGCTCCTTGTGCAACCACAGTTGGCTTCCTTTTGACAACCTCGGGAGTGGCTAGGAGCTTCAATCCGGGGAAATCGATCTGCGGCAAGGCAGCCGCAAAACCGTTGAGAAAAGTTCTAGAATCGTCCCCTTGGGCGCGCCATTTTTCCTTTAAAAACGATAGTTTCTGAAACTGGCAGGCTGGCGGTACGTTAGCGGCTTACCGTCAGTTTACCCTTGGAAAGGTTGACTTAAGGTTTTCCCGGAATAGATGTTTAGAAAGTAACCACCAATTCCGCAGATTCGCTCGAACGTCGGACGCGTAAACCGTTTACCCGTTTATCCGTTTGTGGCAACTGTTTTTCGGAGGGACGCCATGACAAAACCAGAACAGAACCTTGTTCGGGACGCGGGAGCTAGTTAAAACCTGCCCGGGAGTTCGCACGCCCTCCATCGAGTTCAAGCGCGATTGGGCCTTCGGAAACGCTGGCCTTGAGGACGAACGAATCACGCGCGAGCAGGTCAAAGAGGCGATTAAGGACTAAAAGACAAAAACTCTGCACAGGGGCCGACAGTTCAGTGTCGGCCTTTTTTTTCTTAAGCCGTGGCCACCAATCCTCTCCTTTGCCGTCGTGACGAAAAGCAATCACTTGAAATCACCAACCAAGCGCACGTCGTAGAGTATCTCGCCGAATTTATAAAGCATCGCACTCGAATAACCGAATCCGATGTTTTCGAGATTCACAGGCTTACCATCGAAAACATTTATCTCTGCGCGGGAAAGTATCGCACTCCTCTGGTTCTAGTTTTGGTTTTTGTTGTCAGATTCCGAGCGAACTCCCGCGCCTTTTCATGCACGGGAAGTAGCGGACGCCGGACGCTGTTCGAGGCTTGCCTGCCGGCACGCAGGGATCTGCTTTCTTCTTGCCCTGGCTTTGGCTTTTTCGTTCTACGCCGTCATTCCGAAAGTGTGTCGTTCGCGGATAGACGTGCTTGAGCTTAGGTGCGAGGAGGCACACACGCTAATAAGAACGGGCGCCTTGCGTCAACAACCGCAAAGCGCCCTTTTGCTACCCTGAGCCTTTTCACTTTCCTGACGCCGAGAAATGATCCCGGTTAGGGCGTGCAGCCACCCTCGCGCGCGCAGTTCTCGTCAAAAAAGGTAATACCGAACTTCCCTTCACCGGTTCCCGCCGTGCCAGGCACTGCATAGGAAATCACCTGGTCGCCGAGATCATCCAGCATGTTGACTATAACTGTGGACGTAATCTGGCTGTCGGGGAAGAACTCGGTATCGTGTCCATCGTATGCGAAGCTGGGATACCAGAAATTGGCGACATAGTTGGCTAACGGGTAGTTGTTTGGGCCTACACAGCATGGCCTTTCCACGATGGCCTCGGCGCTGTTGCCAATCACACCGGGTCCCTTAACGTAGGACAGGGTGTAGCAACTCCCGAAGTCTTTTGTTTGGTCCGAGATGCACACAGTTTGGTCTGCGGTTCCGGCGGTAGCGAAACTGTCCGCGTACATCACGTCACCCGGATTCACGCCAAACTCGCAAATGATCGGGTAACTTGGATACCACTCAACCCAGCCGCAGTAAAACTCTGCCTTGGTGCCGCCGCTGCAGTAGGCCTGCGACGAACTGCCGCCCTGCACCACGTCGCCACTGCCCCAACCGTCCACTCCGTTCCAGCTCACTTGCCAATCATATCCACCGTCACAAGCGCCGAAGGGCTGCTGCGCCACCGGCACATTGAACTCGGAAACAACCAGATCAAACGAGGAGCTCGTGTTCCACTTCGTCAGTTTGTTGGTGTTTACAACGCCACTCCAGTTTGACGCGTAGCCGGTCGTAGGCCCCGCCTCACCGCCCTGCAGAGCGGCCGACTTGGCTCCTGGAGGCGCCGGGGCTATCTGCGCCGGGCCGTTATAAGCCCCCATATCTTTCGACAAGCTCACCGGACGGTGGTTGAACGCCCTCACATTTCTTGCCCATATCGCGTAACCATCCGGATTGGCCTGCGGATCCGGGTGCGGGGGATAGCCGTAACGGGCAAGGTCTGAATCTGCGGCAGCAAGTGGATCGAAGCCCTCTGGCGGGGCGGGAAATGTTCTGATTCCGGCAATGCCGGTCGAAACTGTGGCGGAAGAGCTGTACATGGCTGCCAGCGCAGCTTTGTCAGTTTGCGCCTTAGTGACGTGCGCGAGACTGCACAATACGAAGAACGCAATTACCGCCGGCGTTAAAAACCCCCATTTTGAGTTTGGACTGAACTTCATCTTGTTCTCCTTTTCTTAGAATCGCCTACTCCGCATTTCATGGATTTTGCGTTTCGGGGCCGTAGGGTACTGGCAGCGGGTTGCACACGCGTGTGCCACTCGCTACGTGGGGCCTAGGTTCCGGTTGGAAGGCCTGCCTTC
>JABDEK010000120.1 GCA_013287135.1 Acidobacteriota bacterium
CACTAGCCGCCGGCAAACGCGTTCGCACACCGACATTTCGTGGCGCCCCGCCAGCCGCGCAAAATATTCCAGCAAAGCGATCGGTGCGAGTGCTCCCAGCCATTCATACCAAGTCCACAAAAACGGATAATGGTAGTAACGCTCAGCCATTACCTGCCTCCAGATCGGATTCGGAGGCGCTCCAAACGGGATGCCGGTGAAGACGCCGGGCGATTGCGCCGCAATTTTTTCGGGCCACGCCAGAAAGAATAAGTGAAACATCCCGTATACGGCCATCGTGGGATGGCAAAGGGCCGCAAAAAAAATCCATAGCAACACGATAGCCCTTTTTTCGAGCACGGCCACCGCCGCAAATAGTAAAAAGGCGGTTGCAAATGTCCGCGGATGCAGATGCTGGTCCACTAGGAAGAGGTACGTACCGGCCACCGGCATAGTCAGTAAAGTGGCAACCAACGCGACGCCGCACCATTCGGCAGCCGCCTCGTAAAAACATTTTCGAACGAGCTGCAAACATGCCAGCAGCACAAAAAAGACACCTATCATGTGCAAACAGAATAAAAGTGATTCGAGAGAAATATGTGAAATACGGGATGCGGCCGCTACCGTCTGGTGAAACGTTGTCCATCGAATGAACAGCAGAAAAAAATTGGCATCATAAGGGTACAGGCTTGGATTAATTATTTTTTGGATGGCCGGCAGGTAGATCCCCATGTCTTCGATGCCATAGTGATAGCCGTTCACCAGCACGGCGGCGCACGTCACCATGCCAAGGTAGAAGAAATCACGCAGTTTGTTCGGCCGAGCGCTTGCTGGATAGTTCACCGGCTTGTCTTCGGGACATAAATGGCGCAGTCCTGATCCTGAGATGCAAGATTGTAATAATGTCCTATGGCATCGAGGACGTCGTTGGGAAAACGTTCGTTTGGCCGCTCTAAGGACGGCAGTGTGCGATGCAGTTGAATAGCTCCGTACTGTGATGTCTCGATCTCGCCCACCAACTGTGCGCTAGAAAGTTTCTTGAGATCGACCAGCCGTGTGGCGCTGTAGGGGTCATAGACGTACGGTTTTCCCGCGTCGTAGCATCGCAGCAGGCTCTCGCAAATTGCCGGGCCAGGTTGGTCCTTTACGAAAGACACTTCTGCGTCGAATCGTCTTTGCTTGTCCGCAAGCTCCGCTACTTGAGTCCATATATTGGAATAACCCGACAGGACAAAGGTTAGGAGTAGAGAGGCAAACAAAATAAGAGGAGGGCTATGCCGCCCCAGAAACTTGTACTTAACAAAAGTCGCAGGAACACGCCAAGCGGCGCAAAGAAACATACCCATGATGATCGAGATGGCAAAGAAGTTGCCAAAATAAACGTTAATGGATATGCCCGTACCGCCCGAAAAAAACATTCCAGTGAACAAAGACGCGAAAAAAAAGATGGAGATGACACGGCTCGGTGTATTTTTCCGCTCCTTGAAAGCCCAAATTAAGGCAGCCACGAAAGGCACCACAATCAGATAGTAGTAATAGGCAAAGTCACCTAAAGCGCCGAGCAGCGAATAAGGCCGGACACTTAGCATGTTCTGTACGAAAAAAGGGCCCGCGGCCTTGATGCTGACCACAATCGAGCAGGTCACAAAGACTGCGGAAAAAAATAAAAACTGCAACGCTTTTTGACGGGAACTTAACCACTGGTCTATGAATACAGCCAAAGGCAAATCGAGAAGGTTGTGTTTAATATTCCCGCCCAACACGAACAGAAATACAATCAATGCGATACGCTGCAGCGTGGGTGGTTTCGAAATGTACAGGAGCAAGCCGCTTAGAAAAAATACTTCCGCAAGCATTTGAGGATCGTCCAGGCCCATATACTGCGGCGCTGCCGTAAAAAAGAGCGCCGCGCAGAAGGCAGCTCCGAAGATTGCCGGCGCAAAATGTCCTGTCAACTTCCGAACGATTATGCCGACCAGGGCACAACAGATTCCAAACGAGCCCAGCGATACGAGCCTCCCAGTCAAAAGGTAGTCGTGAGAGAAGTGAGACAGATAAGCCATGATGTAAAATGATAGCGCCGGGTAATCGACCGTGGTCCAACCGTATTTTGTAGCGTAAAGAGGCAGGTGCCGCGTCACCGCTACCGCGTTGTACACCATCCACCCCTCTTTATAATTCACTTCAAAATGGTAAAACGCGCGGACGACGGGATGGATCGCCGTGATTAGCGCAAATATCGAGAAGAGTCCGAGAACCAGCCGATCGCTCGTATCTACCGCCCACGCGCGACGACCTGGACGTAGGCTGCTTTCACTCGACATGCTAGTTTTTCAAGCCATATACGACCACGGCGTAGTTGTTTGGAAATACAGTTGGACGAGTCCCGCAATATCGTTTGAGTTCCTCGCGATCGCCCGCGTTTGCCACAAAGACTTTTCCATTCGCCACGGTGGGCGGCACAAAACGGGCAAGCAGGCCAAGACTGTCAGGCGTGTCCGTTTCTCCGTCCAAACCTTGGCTGCGCCATAATTCCTGCGAGACATCTTCCGCATTCAGCGCCAGCAGCATTCCCTTCACGCCGCGATAGCTGTTCGAATCTCCATCCGCAGGCACCAAGGCCCATACGATACCGGTGCCCGGTCGATCTGCATCGCTGGAAACCGCCAGAATCCCTCCCGGCATCCAATCATGCGGGGGTCTATGGCAAGACGGTGGCGCCGGACCTAGCGGTTTCCAGCAGCTGTGCTTGATATCTGCGCTGGTAGTCTTGAATCGCCCATCGACAAAGGGATACGCCACCAGACTCTGCGTTTCGGGCATCACGTAGATCCACTGTGTGCCGTCGGGACCTTTCCAATAAATTGGCATCCCGTGAATATGCGCGCGATTCACATCGATTTTCTGTAAGACTTGCTCCGAATCCTCACATGCAGGCCGCCGATCCGCGCCCGTCGCTTCATAGCCTCCGAAACGATCACGGCTCATCAAGTAAAGCGTACCGAATTTTCCTCCGCCAAGAATCAAATTGCCGGGCAACAACACAGGTGCGATTGAACCCATGTCCAGATCCTTGTGATTCAGATACGACTGATTGCACGGCGTGAAGGAGTCCGCGACTACAAGCTTATCGTCTTCGAGACGAAGCTTGAGCATGCTGTTTCCATATTGGTTGCGCGACACTTCGAAATTACCGTTTGCCGTTTCAAGATAAATATTGCCCGCGCCATCCGCCACTGTGCCGATTCCGGACATCCAAATGCCGCCACCCTTTCCCTTCGGTTCTGGACTCCATACCGTCCGAAGTTTCAAGTTCGCGGCATCGTAGACGAACAACCAGCCAGCAATTCCCTTGGGATTGTCGAACCCGAACGCCACATAGAGCTCTCCACGGTCCAACAATAAACCAGCGCGTTGCTTGCGGGTCTGGTGCCACTTAGCCTTGTTCTCGCTAAACGGCTCTCCTTCAATCGACCCCTCCACAAGTACGGGCCCACGGCTTATCGTGCCGGTCCTAAGATCCAGTGCGTAAAGCCGATACATTTCGTCGGCGTTCCACGCGACAGCATAGAGTAGATTGTTATCGATATCGATTGCCGGGGTCCCCAAGATGCCCCACGATGGGTCGTCAACGGCCCACTCGTCTATGTCGTGCGCACCCGGACGTGCCGGTCCGAGATTCCTCGACCAGATGAGAGTGTCGTTCGAGCTCGCCGGCTTCTGATCGGCCACATATGCATAAACTGTGTTATTCATCGAAGCGAAGATTACCGTGTTGCAACCTTGGGGGCATTTGGCGCTTACGAGATGAGATAGGTACAGAGGCTGCGCCATTATTTTGGCGTCAGAGTGTAGAGTCCACAATTTTCCGAAACCAGTTTTGACGTTCGCTTGGCTAAGTTCCGTCTCACTCAGGTTCAATCCGCTACGCTGGTTATCAACCCGCTGCGTATAAACATCAAAAGAGTTTTTCGCCGCCCGCGGGCGGACCAGGGGAAAAAGAGGCAATATTGCGAGAATTAACGCGCCTTTTTTCCATCTCACCCACATGAATAGTCGCATCCCGGACGTTCCTGTGTCGGACGAAATTCTATCGTCGCTTCATGCTGATAACAACCGAAGAACCGCCCATCGATTCTGAAAATGCGGTCCCGCTTAATTGAGCGCCTGGATGTTTTCACGTAGTCGAAACGCGAAGCCGCCTTCGTCCTTTGTTTCGGTTGAAGCGAACAGCTTCTATTGCGACAATGGATTTCGGCGCTAGTGATCATGCGTTGGCCCAAATCATTCACGGGCGTTTTATATGGACTTTTCGTGGCGGGGATTTTAATTTTGACATCTATACGGACCGAGACCTCTTATAGCCGCCCATCACCTCAACTCCCGACTATGACCGACACCACGTATCCACTGGAGCAGATTAGAAAATACATTTTATCAAGCTGGGAATATCTGACCCGCTCCCTGGCCATTTGCAAGACATTCGAGGACATCAAAACGGAAGGCGAACCTTACCTTTATCTACCGCTGGGGTTCCCCGAGCCTGCTGACATAGCCGAACTTCAGAAATACTGCGCCATCCGTGTGGCGCGTTTGCCAAAAAAAATCTCGTCCGCCGGTGACGTCGATCTCAGCGACATTCCCAACGAGGGTGTTCTCTTTCTCCCTCATCCCTACGTGGTTCCCGGCGGACAGTTCAACGAAATGTACGGCTGGGACAGCTATTTCATAATTCTCGGTTTGCTTCGGGACCACCGCGAACCAATCGCCAAAGGAATGGTTGAAAATTTCTTTTTCGAGATCGAGCACTACGGAGCGGTTCTGAACGCGAATCGAACTTACTATCTTACGCGCTCTCAACCTCCTTTCCTGACGTCCATGATCCTTGCTGTTTACAACGCGCAAAAAGCTGCCGGACAAACAGATTCCTCGTGGCTCGAAAGAGCCTACAAATTTGCAGTCACGGACTACCAGGAGTGGCTACGTCCCCCACATCTCGCTGGCGACACCGGACTTTCCCGATACTTCGATCACGGAGAAGGCCCGGTGCCCGAAATTCTGGGCAATCCGAAGGACTACTACCGCGGCGTCGCACGATACATGCTCACGCACCACGAAGGCGACGAAGCTTCCTACGTTGTGCACCTGGGAAAGAATCCGGACGCGCCACACGCCGGCCCGGTATTTGAATTTGAGTGCGATCCCGCGTCGCATCCAGCTCCCACCCCTGATTGCCCGGCAGATCGCGTGGCTCTGACCGCGAATTATTACGAGGGCGACCGCACCATGCGCGAATCGGGATTTGATGTCTCATTTCGCTTCGGCCCCTTCAGCGCCGACACACACCACTACGCTCCCGTCTGCCTGAATAGCCTTCTCTACAAAGAGGAAAAAGACCTGGAGGAGATGGCCACCATTCTGGGCCACCACGAAGATGCCAAAAAATGGCGCCAAAACGCGGTCGCTCGCCTCGAGCGTATGAACAAATATATGTGGGACGAGAGCCGCGGTCTTTACTTTGACTATGACGTGGTCACCAACAAGCGCTCGACGTACGAATATGCGACTACGTTTTATCCGCTATGGGTCGGCGCCGCAAGCAAAGCACAAGCAGACGCCGTGGTGCACAACCTTCCATTGTTCGAACATCCTGGCGGCCTAGCCATGAGCCGGCATGAAACCGGCGCGCAGTGGGATTTCCCTTACGGCTGGGCTCCAATTCACTTAATCGCTATTGAGGGAATGAAACGCTACGGATTCAATACCGACGCAGATCGTGTTGCATTTCACTTTCTGCATATGGTGCTGGAAGATTTCGAGCGCACCAAGACCCTGTTCGAAAAATACGATGTGGTCTCGCGAGCCTCAAAAACCCGTATTCGAGTAGGATACAAGGAGAACGTAATCGGCTTCGGATGGACCAACGGTGTTTTTCTCGAGCTTTTGCATCCATTGCCGCCGAATCTAATTGAAAAGCTTGAAAAGGGAAAAGTTCCGAAGCGCTAACCGCGAATATTTCTGGGGCATCCACTACAGTCACCTTGCTAAACGCCTACAGTATTTCCCTGATTGATGAATTCTGGCTCTTACGCCAATATGCGCGCAGAGAGAAGAGGAACAGAGGGAATCCTTAATAAAATAAGGGCTGGGCCCGTATGCTCTTCTTCTCTCAGCCAAATTCTCTCCTGATTAATCCTTTATCCCCTTACCGCAGCACGAATTTTCGGCGAACCGACTATTGTAGCCTTTAAGTCAGCATTGCTGTGGATGGCTTCCAAGAGCTTTCGCGTAATATTGTCGTCAACCTCGGGCGCTTTGCGTATTTCCAACGGGTAGCGGACCATGAGTTCTAGGCCGCTCTCTGAAAACTGTAACTTCGCTTCGGTTTCCGGGGCGCGCAATTCAATTTCCACCCGGCGCTCGATATCGCCGTACTGTTTTTCGATCCCGGCGCGATATTGTGCATACACGGAATTCACCACCTCGGTGAGCGTGTCTTGCACCAGCTTGTAATTTGCGCCTGGCGCAAGCGAAACGGCCACCTCATGCCAGGCATACGAGGTCCCCGGAATCTGTTTGTACAGCGGCGTGGTTGCCTGAAACAGTACCGAATTGGAGAAAACAACGATGCGGCCAGTAGCATAGAGTTCAATTCCTGTCCCCGCAAGTTCCACTAAATACATGCGGACCAGCCCAATATCGATTACGTCTCCCGTCACGCCCGCAATGCTGATGCGATCTCCCACGCTGATTCCGTAGCGACCCACCACGAAAAAATATGCCGCCACTGACAAAAGGACAGCTTGCAGGCCCACTGCTATCCCGGCGGTGACGAACCCGGCGAAAGTGGCCAGCGAGCTGAATTCGCTGATGAATCCCAACATCAAGACGATGCTGATCAGAAAACCAACGACAAACCGCCTGAGAATCAGGAATTGTCGGCGCCTACGCATATCGTGGATATACCGGAACGTTAATCGGCGCCACAACTCGGAGAGAGTGAACACGAATGCAAGCGCCACAGCCAGCGCAAGAACTCGCATCAGCAAGGCGCGCACGGAGTATCCCGACTCGCGCACCAGCGCCCGGCGCCATTGCAGAAAATTCGCGCGGCTCTCGTCCAGCAAAACAATTTCCTGGTTCAGAGGAATCAGCGCGCTCGATAAATGTTTGAACTCATCTGTTAGCTTCTGGAAATCCTGAGGCGTCGCGGGGGTCGATTGCGTACCGGGCGTGGCAGACAAATTAGACATCTCGCGCCCGCGTTGCACCGTTGCGGATAGATTCGCGCGTAACGGCTTTTGAATGCCGGTGGCAATATCGCGCAAGCTCGCCGTTTCTTCAATCAATTGATCGAGTTGATGAATACTGCGCATTTCGTCATACACAGCCCTGGCATCGCCGGCCAATCCTCCGGAACTCGGGCTTAACGTTTGAGCGCTGGCCCCGGCCTTGGCAGCGGCGCTCTGCGCCGACGCGGTGCCCAGTACCTCGGGAATAGAACGTGCCAAATCGTTGATGCTTCCCTGCAATCCCTTCGTCGACGCTTCGCTGTTGTTCTGGATAAATGTGCTCATTCGCTGAACTGCGTCTTGCATCGCTTTATTCAGCTCAAGATCGCCCCGCAGCTTTTCCCTTTGATCCAGTAGGTTTTGTTTTTTGCTACCTGTTGCTGAGGCGAGCTGTTTGTCCAGCGCGTCTAATTGCGCCTGGTCCTGCTCGATTTTGGCTTTTACTTGCGCAGCAAACTGGGCCAGTTTCTCTTCCTGCGTCGGCGTCTGCGCGTTTTGACTTGCATCATTGCCGGCGCCATTATTTGCCGCGGAGATCAGTTGCGCTTCCGCCCTCGCGGACTCGAAAGCCAGCCGTACCACTTGAGCGGCAAGATTTTGCGCATTGTCCTGATAGAGCTCATCGCTGGGCAAGCCAACCGTTTGCACTTTGCCCGACGCATTTCGATACCAATTAATAACCGCGTTCAGATGGCCTAGAATGGCGTCGCGATCGAGCGGCTGCGTGCCTTGGGCAAGAACAAAAACGCTCAGGAAAAAAGACGCCGCCAACCAAGCACATAAAAAGCGTCCCCAGCAAGGCGCTTTTGTAGCCATTCGATTTTTGAACAGTTTCATAGCCCCTTCTTTGGTTTGCGCTGGGTGCAATACCTGATGATTTCTTCCTTGGACCGCGATTTTCGAAGGGCTGGGAACTGGAGCATGTCCAACGACTACCACAAATTACGCTAGCACTTCACAAGTGGAAATTCCAGCGTCAGCGGCGCTTCGACGCGATCTTAATTCGAGACCGACCACGAACCAAGCCTCTTCGCGGCGTGTTAGCTACAGATTAAATTGCCTGCTGGATTGAACCTGTAACCTAACCGCATCTTTGGGGGATTTGTCTCCACACACGCGCCCCACCGCCCACCAAGGCTTTACTACACGTGAGATACGTGCTACACGTATAGTACGTGTAATGGAGGAAATCATGGCGAGTGCCAATAGAAACGAGAAGCAAAATGTGACGATCAGTCTTGACCGAAAAACTATTCAGAAGGCTAAGATCCTCGCCGCTCGGCGTTCAACTTCCATCAGCGGCCTACTAGCTCATCAAATTGAGATACTCGTAGGTGAGGAAGAAGCCTATGAACGGGCCGAGCAGCAGGCAATGACCTTGCTCGATCAGGGCTTTCACCTGGGCGGTGTAATTCGAGTCGGCCGAGACGAACTCCATGAGCGGTAAGACGTTCATCGATACGAATGTCTTGATCTATGCGCATGACACAGATGCAGGTGCGAAGCACCAAACTGCAAAAACGGTTCTCCGTGACCTTTGGAGCGAGCGAATGGGCGTTCTTAGCGTGCAGGTACTCCAGGAATTCTATGTCAACGTCACGCAGAAGATCTCCGCTCCCTTGTCAAAGGATTTGGCTCGCCTTGTGGTGAGCAGCTATGCAATCTGGTGCACGGAAACCACTCCAATTGAAATTGTCTCGGCATTTCGGATTGAGGACGAATCGCGAATCGGTTTCTGGGATGCTCTGATTGTTTCCTCTGCCTCAAAAAACGGCGCGACTCGGATTCTCTCGGAAGATTTAAACGCTGGGCAAATGATTGCCGGCATTCTCATCGAAAATCCCTTTGTCGGTATCCACTGAAGTGTCGAGAGAACGAGTAACGGCGACGATCTTAGAACTTTTTTCACCAGCTTGGGTGTGACAGATCTTTTACAGTTTAGAACGATGCAAGGCCCTTCTATGAGAAGGACTTAG
>JABDEK010000121.1 GCA_013287135.1 Acidobacteriota bacterium
GCCTCGAACGCGCGCCCCGCCGCTGCAGCCGCATCGTTCGCAGCCTGTTCCGCGTCCACACGCTTCCCGCCACTCGTTGCCACAAACGGCTTCGGGTTTTCCATTTCGTCCTGATCTTTATGCGATGCCAAGACTTTACCCTCCTTCTTGGCCTTCGGAAAAAAACTGCGCCATGAAAGCTACGGCCGTGATTACGCGTTCGTAATGCATGCGCATGGGCGCGAGAATGCCAAGTGTTCCCTGCACCTGGTCGTTAGATGAATACGACGCCGAAACGAGCGCAAGGTGTTTTCCGCCATTCGAAATTTTATCAAGTCCGAGCTCCACGTGCACGGGCTCCGGCGCTTCAATGCAGCCGCTCAAGAGCGCGATCAGCCGGTCCTTTTCTTCAATCGCTTCCAGCAGCTCGCGCAACTGCGCCTGGTCTGTGAAGTCAGGCGAAGACGCAATCAGCGCCGCGCCATCCACGTAAATCTTACGGTCCGTATTGTCGCCAAGAATACTGGGGTCGCAGAGCATCAACGCATCATCAGCCATCCGGCTGTACTGCTCGCGTTCGCGGTCCAATTGTTTGCGTAGATCGACCCGCATCGCTTCCAGCGTCCAACCGGTGTAATGGTGATTCAAATAATCAGCGACGTGGTCCAGATCCTTCTGCCGAAACGCGCGCTCCGGACGAATCAGTTTGTCCCGCGCCACCCCTCCTCCGGAAATCAGCACTACCAGCACGCGGCCGTCCGGCAGCAGCAAAAATCGCAAATGCTCCACCACGCTGCGCGCCAGCGGCGGCGAAATAAAAATCCCAAGCCCGCGCGACACAGCCGCAAGCACGTGGCTTGCTCGTTCCATCACTGCTTCAGGCGTCTGCGCCGCTTCCAATTCGCGCCGAATCCACTGTCGATCTTCGGGGCTGGCCGTCGCCTGCGCCGCAACTTGCTCCACGAAGAAACGATACGCTGCCGCGGTCGGGACGCGTCCCGCCGACGTATGCGGCTGGTACAGCAAGCCTTCCTCTTCCAGATCAGCCATCACGTTGCGAACTGTCGCCGGGCTAAGCGGCTCCACATGGCGTCGGGAAATGCTTCGGGAAGACACCGGCTCGCCCGTCTCGATGTACGCGCGCACCACGTCGGTAAGGATCTGCTGATAGCGTTTTTGCTGCAGGATCGTTGGGCTCATGGTTAAAGCAGACTATCGTTGGGCGCGGCGGCTTTTGCCTGCAACCCGTCCTTATATTTTAGTCTAGTCGGTGAACGCAAAGGCGTCAACCGCCGGTCAGCGCGCGTTGCGCGAGGTAGGCACGGGATTCCTGCTTGGATTCGCTGCTTGCGCCCTCGTCCCGCGTGGCATATTGTGTATTGGAATTTTTTTCGCTAAGTTTTATTCGCCGTTCTGGTTTCGTTGAGGGCGAATGTTGCCAAGCTTGTCCACGGTATTGCTTGCGGCGACACTGCTGCTTTTCGCCGGTGGCCCGCGCACCGTCTCCGAACCGCCGTCTGCAGCGCCCAATGCACAAGCGCCGGAGGCCGCCAGCTCGATACTCAACAGTCCGTTTTCCACCCGTGTCGTCGCCTATGCCATCGATGCGAAACTCAACACCACCTCCCATTCCATCGACGCGACCGAAACGCTCGTCTATAAAAATCTCACCGGCCAACCCCAACAAGCCTTCCCTTTCCACCTATATATGAACGCATTTCAGCCTCAATCAACTCTAATGACCGAGGTCCGCATGAGCGGCGCTCGTGGCGTGGGAGCCGATTCAGGCTGGAACGAAAAGAACCACGGCTCGATCACCGTGACCAAACTCGAAGTCGAGGGCGCCGGCGATCTCACCGACAAAATGCAGTTCATTCAGCCCGACGATCACAACACCAACGACCGCACCGTATTTCAAGTCACCTTGCCCAAACCTGTCGCCCCCGGCGCGTCCGTGGAATTCCACATGACTTTCCACGATCAACTTCCCGAAGTTCTCTACCGCACAGGTTACAAACGCGATTTCTATATGATTGGCCAATGGTTCCCCAAAGTCGGGGTGTGGTGGAAAAACGCCTGGAATTGCCATCAGTTCCACGCCGACTCGGAATTTTTCGCCGACTTCGGAACCTTCGATGTCAACCTAACCGTGCCGCAAACCGAAATCCTCGGCGCCGGCGGCGATTTAATTTCCTCCGCTAATAATTCCGACGGCACCAAGTCGGCTAAGTTCCACTCCGAAGACGTTCACGATTTTTCCTGGACCGCGAGCCCCGACTACACCATCGTGGAAGACACCTGGACCGGCAGCGCAGGACCAGTCAAGCTCCACGTCCTAATGTCTCCCGGACACATGAAGTCCGCACCGCGTTACGCGCAAGCCTTGAAAGGCACGCTTGCGTGGTATGACAAGAATATCGGTCCATATCCTTACGACCGCGTCACAGTCGTTGACCCGCCGCACGGCGCCTTCAACGCCGGCGGAATGGAATATCCCACGCTCATCACTGCCGGCACCACTTGGTATATGCCAACGGGTGTTCTCGCGCCCGAGGATGTCGTCAATCACGAATTCGGCCATCAATATTGGTACGGCATGGTCGCCACCAACGAATTCGAAGACGCCTGGCTCGACGAGGGCATCAACAGCTACGTGGAAGCCAAATCCATGGCTGCGCTCTACGGAGAAAACGCTTCGATCATTAATTTTCCGTTCGCCACCGCCAGTGAAGCGCAACTCCTGCGCATCGAATACATCTCGATGCCGGACACCGACCCGATCACTCGGTTTTCCTGGAATTTCATCAGTGACAACGCGTATGGCGGCGTAACCTACGGCAAGACCGGCACCGTCCTTCTCACGCTTGAAAAAGTAGTTGGCGAAGACACCATGCTCGCCGCTCTCCACGAATACTTCCTTCGCTACCGCTTCAAGCATCCCACCGGGGAAGATTTCCTGAAGACCATCGAAGACGTCTCGCATCAGGATCTAAAGTGGTATTTCGATCAAGCCGTTTACGGCACCAATATTCTCGACTACGACATTTGGGAGGCCCACTCAGACCGATTGAAGTGGTGGGAAAAAGAAATCTCTCGCAAGAAGACCACTGACGAAATTTATCGCACCTACGTCATCGTGCATCGCAAAGGCGATTTCATCTTTCCCGTCGATGTCGTCGTGAAATTTGAAGATGGTACGACCGCCGCAGAACACTGGGATGGTCGCGATCGCTGGGTTCGCTACACCTACGATCGCAAAACCAAAGTCGCCTCTGCGCAGATCGATCCAGGCAACAAAGTCAGGCTCGACCGCAATTTTTTCAACAACAGCTATATCGTTCAGGAAGACAATCGCGCCACCCATAAGCTCGAAAATATGTGGGTGTTCGCCAGCGAATGGATTTCGCAGTTCCTGGCTTGGGTATCCTAATTGGAAATCGAAGGAGCTAGACGCGTGCCGTCAGCAGTAAGACCCAAGACATTTATATCCGGCGCCGGACTCGTGTGGCGCTGGCAACGAATCCTCTGGTGGATCTTCATCGTCAATCTGGTTTTGGCGCATTTTGCCATTCGCGGATTAGTCGATCGCGTCAGTCCCGCGCTCGCTCATAGTTCTGCCTCAGAACGTCTTGTAAACGGATACGATCTCACCGCCGTTATGGAACTTGCAGTGCAGCCTGACTCGCCGCTCGAAACTCCCGGCCCGGTCGTTTTTCATTACTCCGTAGTTTTCGCGGTTTTTATGATTTTCTCCACCGGCGGCACTCTCGCGACTTACGTTTTCGACACCAAGCCCAGCACCACCGCTTTCTTCGAAGCCTGCGGACATCATTTCTGGCGTTTCGTCCGTCTTCTCGGTTACATGGCTCTCGCTTTTATTCCCATGGGCATTCTTATTGCAATCTGTAGTGCGATTCACCATAGCATTGATGACAAATCAAACTCTCCTTACCCGGCCGCTTACTTTTCTGGCGCTTCGTCACTCCTTATCTTGTTGCTTCTTATGGTTCTGCGACTGTGGTTCGACATGGCGCAAGTCATCGCCGTGGCCGACGACGAAACCAGAATGCATCGCGCCCTTCGCAGGGCCGCCTCACTGTTGAAGCACAACTTCGGCTCGCTCTTCTGGCTTTACCTCCGAATCAGTCTGCTGGCGTGGATTTTCTGCGGCCTCGGCTTGTATCTGTGGATGTATCAACTCAGTCCCTGGTCCATCACCACCGCATTTCTGCTCACTCAACTAATGCTGATTTTCTGGATCGCAACGCGCCTATGGCAACGTGCCAGCGAAGCCCTTTGGTACCGCCAATATCAGGCCGTGATGGTACCCGAGCCCGCTTATCCGCGGTCACCTGCGCCCGCACCGGTTCCATATTCCACCGCCATGAATTGATTTTTAGTGGGAGCATGTCTTCATGAACGCAAATGACTTCCGCCGAATAGCCCTCAGCCTCGAAGGCGCCGAAGAAAATTCGCACATGGGACAGCCGGATTTTCGCGTGGGTGGCAGGATTTTCGCTACGCTGGCTTCGGAAAAAGAAGGCTACGGCAACTTGATGCTCACCCTGGAGCAGCAGACACTCTTCGTGGAAGAACTCCCGGAAGTTTTCCTACCCATCAAAGGCGGTTGGGGTCGTATGGGAATGACTCACATCCGGCTGGCCGCCGCCAACGAAGACGTACTCGCAGGCGCTTTACGCACGGCGTGGCAGCTGCGCGTCGAGAAAAATCGCAAGTCGGGCAAAAAGCCCCGCGTCACGGCGAGGCCCGTCCCTGCCAAGAAATCACCTCGCAAGAAACGCTAAACTTTCGCCGCGCCGTTAAAAGTTTCGAAGATCACCAAATCCGGCAGCGCAACTCTTCCTTGCGAACCATTGGAGAATCCGACTTGCATCCCCAAGCTTTCGCGAACGCCGGCATGTTCGATAGCGGCCCCTTCACGCGATACTGTCCCAGCGGATGCGGGTTCGTCGCCACAATCATCCGCGCATATTCAGGACGGAAACTCCCCGCCCATATCTGCGCAAATCCCAGAAAAAATCTCTGCTCTGGAGTGAATCCATCAATTTTCGGCGCAAGCTTCCCTTCCAACGATTTCTCCAGCGCAGCGTAAGCAAGCGTCAGTCCGCCCAGGTCCGCGATGCTTTCACCTTCGACGAGCTTGCCGTTTTCATGCAGCCCCGCTTCCACCTCGAATTCGTCAAACTGTTTCGCGATGCAATCTCCACGCTCTTTGAAATTCTTCAGGTCTTCCGCAGTCCACCAGTTCTTCAAATTGCCCTGGGCGTCGAATTTTGCTCCTTGATCATCGAACCCGTGCGTCATTTCATGGCCGATCACCGCGCCCATCCCGCCATAGTTCATCGCATCATCGCGATTCGCATCGTAAAACGGCGGCTGCAGAATTCCCGCCGGAAACACAATCTCATTCATCGAAGGGTTGTAATACGCGTTCACCGTCGGCGGAGTCATGCTCCACTCCGTACGATCCACCGGCTTGCCGATTTCCGAAAGGTCGTGCGCCATCTCAAACTGCCTTCCCTGAAAAACGTTTTCCACGTAGGACCCACGGTCCACTTTATACGGTGAATAGTCCCGCCATTTATCCGGATACCCAATCTTGATCATGATGGCATCCAGCTTCAGCGCTGCTTGCTTCCGGGTTTCCGGACTCATCCAATGCAGCGTTGCCAGATCGTCGCGCAACGCGTCCATCAAGTGCTTCACCATCGCCACCGCTTTGGCTTTCGCTTCCGGCGGGAAATACTCTTTCACGTAATACTGTCCCAGCGCTTCGCCCAAATTTGCATCCGTGGCTTGCACGCACCGGCGCCACCGAGGCAGAAGCTCCGTCGTGCCCTGCAGCGTCTTCCCATAGAAATCAAAATTCTCATTCACAAATTTAGACGATAAGGACGGCGCCGCGTTATGCAGCAGGTGCCAGCGCAGATAAATCCTCCAATCCGCCAACGAAACCGAAGTCAAGGACGCATCTAGTGCCTTGAAGAATTCTGGCTGGTTAACATTCACGTCGGTGACTGGCGGAGTCCCCACTTCGGCAAAATACTTCGTCCACATAAAATGTGGCGTCAGTTCGGCTAACTGCACCACGGAAGTTTTGTGATAGGTGTTATCCGGATCGCGCCGTTCCACTCTGGTCATGGAAACTTTGGCCAGCGACGTTTCCAGTCCCATCACCGTTTTCGCTTCTGCCGCCGCGGTCGCTTCATCATCGCCAGCCAACTTGAACATATTCGTGACATGCTGGCCATACGCCGCCCGGAGTTTTTCCGATTTCTCGTCATCCTTCGTGTAGTAGTCACGGTCCGGCATTCCCAGTCCGCCCTGCCGCGCTGACGCAATCACTTGCGTGCTGTTCTTATAATCCTGCTCGGAGCCAAACGCGAAAAGCACTCCTGCTCCGTCGCGTTGCAGCCGGGCAATTTCCGCCTGGAGCGACTCTGCATCATGTATATCCGCGATGCGTTGAAGTTGCGGCAGCAGGGGCTTCAATCCTGCCGTTTCCACAGCCGTCTCATCCATGCAACTCGCGTAAAAATCTCCAATCTTCCGCCAGTTGGAGCCCGGCGCCGCGTTTTTATCTGCGGCCGCTTTTTCTAGTATTTTGCTCAGCGCCGTCTCATTGTCCTGGCGAAGTTTGTTGAAGGTGCCCCAAGTCGGATAAGCCGCCGGAATTGGGTGGCTCTTCACCCAACCGCCGTCCGCAAACTGGAAGAAGTCATCACACGGCGAGGCGCTGCGATCCAAATTCGAAAGATCGAATCCGTGGCCGCTTTGTTCCTCCGCCTTTCCAATGTCGCAGCCTCCCGCCACTCCGGCTGCAATAGTTTCAAGGCCCGCCCGCGAATCCGCGCTCTGAGCCGCAAGCCGCAGCGGTGACACCATCGTCAATATGCCCAGCAGAACAAACAGAACACGTCGAATCATCGAGTGGCCTCTTTCGGTACTTTTTGAATTCACACGCTGATGCAGGGTCTCAGTGAACGAGCAATCATTCTTGAAGCGTAGGAAGAGCCTTCCTATCAAAGCGCGCTGAAAGATTGTGAAGCTACAGGCATGCCATGTCAACGTCCTGCACCGTCGTCCCTGGCCACCTTCTCGCGCATGAATTCTTGCTATTGACACTCTATAGGAGCTAACGTATTGTCCTACAGATCGTCTATAGGAGAAATATGACGCAAGACCAAACTAACCTCCTGCAGGGCACCCTGGACATGATGATTCTAAAAGCCCTGGCCCTGGACCACATGCACGGACTGGGCATCTCTCGCCGAATCGAACAAATCACCAAAGGTACTTTTCAAGTGAAGCCCGGCTCGCTTTTCCCGGCCCTTCACCGTATGGAAGAGGAAGGCTGGCTCGTTTCCTCCTGGGGCGAGTCCGAAAATAATCGTCGCGCGAAATACTATCGGCTCACGAAAGCTGGCCGACGCCAGCTCGAATCCGAAACACAGCGCTGGGGCCGCATTTCGCTCGCTATCGCCCGCGCTCTGGAAGCGTCCTAGGTCGTTGCCGTAGCGAGGAGCAGCATGCTCATGCTTTCGCGTATGACAAACTTCTGGCGAAATATTTTCGCCAAAGAAAAAACTGACCGCGACCTCGACGAGGAAGTTCGCTCCTACTATGAATCACTCGCGGAGGAAAAAATGCGCCAGGGCCTCTCCTCCGAAGAAGCACGCCACTCTGCACGCCTGGAACTCGGCGGAATCGAGCAAGTAAAGGAAGAAGTCCGCGATGTCCGCACCGGCGCCTGGCTCGATTCGCTGCTGCAAGACCTTCGCTTCGGCGCCCGCATGCTGCGCAAGAATCCTGGCTTTAGCGCGATTGCCGTCCTAACCCTCGCCCTCGGCATCGGCGCCAACACCGCCATCTTCTCCGCCGTCCACGGCGTCTTGTTATCCCCACTGCCTTACGCCCAACCTGACCGCCTTGTCATGATAATGGAGAGCAATCCGCGCTATGCCCACGTATGGGTTTCATACCCAAATTTCCAGGATTGGCAGCGCAATGCCCAGTCATTCCTGCAAATGGCGGCGTTCATGCAGCAGGGATATGATCTGTCGAACCCCGGAACTCCGGAACATGTTGATGGGAGCGCAGTCACCGCTGGCTTTTTCAGCACTCTAGGTGTGCGGCTAGCGCTCGGGCGTGAGTTCTCAGCCCAGGAAGATCAATATGGCGGAGCGCGCGCTCTCATCATAAGCGATCGTCTGTGGAAAAATCGGTTTGCTCAAAATCCTCAAGTGCTCGGAAAACCAGCCACCTTGGATGGCGTGGATTGCTTCATCGTCGGTGTCCTTCCTCCAGGATTTCGCTTTTGGAGTGACGCAGATGTTTACACGCCGCTCGGCCAGGGCGATGCGCTAATCATCAACCCTCGCGGAAGCCATGACGGCATCGGCGCTATTGCGCGCCTGAGGCCGCAAGTGAGCATTTCGCAGGCCAAGGCCGAGATGAGTACGATCCAGAACGCTCTGGATCGGCTCTATCCCGATGACAATCGAGATTTGGGAACCGATGTAATGCCACTCAAGCGAGAGCTAGTCGGAGACGTAAGCGGAATTCTCGTGATGCTTTTGGGCGCGGTCGGCCTCGTTTTACTAATCGCCTGCGCCAACGTCGCCAACCTCTTTCTGGCTCGATCAGTGGCGCGCCACCGGGAATTTGGCATTCGCGCGGCGCTTGGCGCGAATCGCGGGCGTCTAATACGGCAGTTGATTACCGAAAGCGTGCTTCTCTCGCTCGCTGGCGGTGCGCTCGGCGTGCTTATCGCCATCCCCGCAGTCAAATCGCTGCTCGCGGCTTTTCCCGACAGCCT
>JABDEK010000122.1:0-2720 GCA_013287135.1 Acidobacteriota bacterium
AGTCCGAGAAAAGTTTGCGCGACACAACTACTCGTTTTTGCCTTCCGGTGCATTTCGTAAATGTCTGCGGGCATAAAGTCTTCTCAGTGTGGAGTGTTGATGCTGTCGGCGGTTTCGAAGATGGGCTCGATGTCGGTGGGGACGGATTTGAGGCGGGCGAGAGCGTTTCGGACTTGGGGGCTCAGCGCGCCGAGTCGGTCCATCATTGATTTTGCGCCGTCGTGATCGCCGGTAGCTTCGAGCGTGAGCAGGTCGTGGTCGAGAGAGGCGACTGCGTCTTTCATTTTTGCCAGGTCGAGGCTGAAAGTGCCGTCGGGGTTCGCGACGTAAGCGCCTTTTTCCACGAAATAATTGAATTGCATGGCTTGGCCGCGAGCGTGCGCATCCTGCAACCCGAACCGCATGGTGCGGAAGGAGGACGCAAGATACGTCGTGTAAAGTTTGCGCTCGGCTTCCGGGCCATACGGCAGCGAAGAGTCCGCGTACGGTTGAAGTCCTGAAGCAACATAGTTATTGATCTCGTCTTTCGTTTCGGGACTGTGCCCGGCAGGAACCCGATCCAATTTCGGGCGCCTGGCTCGGTCGCTTTGATCCATCAGGAATTGCAGCGCGAAGAGGCCGGTGACGTCGGCTTTGGCTTCTTCCCACGCGGCGTATTGCTCTTTCAACTCCATGCGCGGGTTACTGTCGCGGCCTTGAATTTTAATTTGGTGCGGGCCGAGGCCGTGGCAGAGTTCGTGGGCCACGATGTGTGTGAAGAAAAGGTCGAAGCTGAGATATTTCTGGTCGGCAGGAGATAGCACGACGCGCGAAATCGGAATCAGGGTGGCGTGGAATTTTGCCTCCTGAATATTTTTCAACATCACGCGCTTGCTGCCTTTTTGTTGGATGACTTTGTCGTCGTTGGGCAGGTTGTAGGCAGCTGTAGCGATGCCGTGGTTGCCGTCACCGGCGGAGAAAACTTCGTTGACGACACGTATGGGAGCAAGGGTGCCTAGCTTTGAATTGCGATATTGCGGCTCTTCGGGGAGATTGTCTTCAATTTCCTGCAAATGCTTCCCGAGAAAGGCGAGGCGGGCGGTTTCTTTGTCGTCGCGCACATTTATATAGGCTTCGAAGGCGGCTTTGTAGCCGAAGAATTCGTCGAGATAAGTTTCGTAGGGGCCGAAGGTGACGTCCACGGGCGCGTCGAGGTCCATCCAGGCCATGTCGCTATCGTAGTAATTATTGGAAGAGAAGGCGTCGGCGCGCGTGGTGAGAAACTTTTTCAAGCTGTCGTTGTCGGACAGCGCGGCTGCGTCGCGGAGAAGTTTACCGGCGAGGTCGAGGTCTCCTCGATATTCCTCGTTGTAGGGGACAATTTTCAACTGATGGTCCGGGCCCCGGCGGATTACGGTGAAAAATCCTTCGGCTTGTTCTTTTTGTTCGGACGAGACAGTTTTCACCCAGGCTTCGAATTCGTCTTTGGTCATGTCCTCGGGATAGAAATTTGCGCCGGGAAGTTTTCGCGGCGGGACTCCGGGAAGGAAGGCGGTCCATTCGTCAATTTCAGACCAGGGGCCTTTGTTGATCGAGAAATAATGTCTTTGTTCGGCGCCGAGCGGAGTGCGGTCGTGGCGGAGCTGCTGGTACGTGGCCAGGTCGTGACTCCAAAATTGCTGCATGTAAATAATGTTTACGATGCGGGCGGCGGAGATGAGTTTGACGAGAGCTTTTTGATCGCCCGCGGAGAGGGCGGAAGTGTCGACGCGAAGGGGAGTGGGGGCGAAACGGGCGGACATGGCTTTTAGTTGGGCGAGGTCCGGGATCGTTGGGGAAGTCTGTTGCGAGGGCGACGGTTGGGAGGACGCGGGTTGCGACGATTGCGGTTGCCGAGAGTTTTCTTGAGGGTTTTGTGCGGAGGCGAAGGCTACAGCGTAAAGCAGAAGCACGATTGCTGGCATGAGTTTTTGCATGCGGTGAAGATAACATTTTGGGTGGAGATTGGAAATGCGCACACGGCGAAAAGTCAAAGGCGAAAGAAAAAGCGGGTCCCTCGAACTACACCCCGCGCCCCTGACCAGGGGCAAGGCAAAAGCGCGTGGGATTCCGCTCGGGATGACAGGTTGTGTTCAGACGGGGGCTGGGGAAGGGGGATGGCTGCAATTCGGTTTGGTATGCGTAACCCAGTCTGGCCGGCAGCGTCTGATCACGCGTTTGTGGGAATGGACGGGAGCGGACAGTAAATCGTCGCTCGCCGAAACGTTTTCGCAAATTGCGCAATAAGTCGTTCTAAGATTATTGAAGCTGGGCGGTGAGGAACGAGAATGCACGCGACCGGGAAGCCCTCGGAATTGAATCTGGGAAAACAGTTTGGCGAGATTGCGGACACCTACGACTGTTTTCGGCCTGACTATCCACGTGAAATTTTCTCTCGGATTCTTGGCGCTGTTGCCCCGCCGCACCATCGTTTGGTGGATCTCGGAGTGGGGACGGGCAAGATGGCGCGAGGGTTCCTTGGCGAGTTTGACGGGATCATTGGCGTGGAGCCGGACGCAGCCATGGCCGAGAAGCTGCGGAAACTTGAGCCTCGCATGCAAGTGCGAATTGCAACGGCTGAAGAAATTGTGTTTCCGGCTGCGAGCGTCGATCTGGTGACGATTGGCCACGCGCTGCACTGGATGGATCCTGCGGCCGTATTGTCGCGCGTAACCGACTGGCTGAGGCCCGGGGGGGATCTT
>JABDEK010000122.1:2730-8559 GCA_013287135.1 Acidobacteriota bacterium
CCCCTTCCCCAGCCCCCGTCTGAACACAACCTGTCATCCCGAGCGGAATCCCACGCGCTTTTGCCTTGCCCCTGGTCAGGGGCGGGTTCTGTTCGCCGGAAGGCGCGGTGGGGGAAGTGGTTAAACGGGAATTCGATGAACGCTGGAACGCGTATCGCGATCCGCGCACAAAGAAACAATTTCCGGAGGAAGTGTTGCGCAGCGAGCCGCGCATGTCGGTGGTCGAAGTGACGACGGTACCGGACCTACGGGCGCTTTCGGGAGCGCAGTACGCGGGGTATTGCCGTTCAACTTCGCATGGGAACGCCTACGCACGCTCATTGAACGATGCTGACGCATATTGGCGCGAACTGGAATCGCGTTTGCGCGCCGCGCAGACCAGCGAAAATCTCGAAGTGGATTTCAAACGCTTTTTGATGCTGTTGAAAAAAGCTAACTGAATTCATGGCGCGCACGCTAAATCTCTAGCGACCGCGCTGAATTCGTGGCCCCCACGATGAATTATCAATCGACACCTCCGCCTCGGGTGACCCAGCAGGACCCAAATACAAGTGGTCTAGACCACTTCTAACTGGCATAGCACCACAAACAGAATTCGTCCTAACCCACTCAAAACAAACGACGGACAAATTTCTAAACGGGGCCAGAATGCACGTTAGGATTTTCAAGTTTTGGCCATTTACAACACAAAATCTTGCCCAGAGGCTCTGATTACGGCGTCACTTCCTCTTGCTCGCTTTGTTATTATGCGAAAATCGTTGTCGATAATTATCAATAAATTGGGGAGAGCTCCATGGCAATGCAATCGCAGGCGGCGCTCGCGGAGATGCGCGACTCGCTGGTGGAAACTTACGCGAGCAATGACGCGATGAACCAACTCATCCTTTCAGAACTGGACCCTCGCGCCTGGCGGGCGAAGCCGCCGGGTGAAAAAGGCGGTGGCCGGACGATTGCGGCCATCTTCGCACATCTGCACAACAGCCGTCTTGTATGGCTGAAGAATTCGGCGCCGCATCTGAAGTGTCCGGCGCCACTCGATCCGGACCGCTGCACGATGAAGCAGGCTGCGTCGGCGCACAGGAAAAGCGGAGCGCAGTGTTTACGCATGTTGACGGACGCGCTTTCGGCGGCTCCGAATCGCCGCGTCACAAAATTTTCTCGCGGGAGTTGGTCGCAAACGTGCCCTGCCGGCGGGACGATGTTCGCGTACATGTTTTCGCACGAGGCACATCATCGCGGGCAGATTTTGCTGTTGGCGCATCAGGTTGGGTATCGCGTGCTTCACAAAACTCCGGGCGTCTGGAATTGGGAGAAGCTGTGGAAAGAAGCAGGGCTCAGGACGCGGCCACGGTGAACGCGCGATGGCTTCGTGCAACCCGCCCCCTTCGGAGAAACGAAGCGTGCGGCACCCACGAGTTTTCGATTCGTGCGGATGGTGAGTGCCGGCGCCGCGCGGAACACAGTACAGACGGAAAGAATCGGGGGTGGCGAGGGCAGAAAACGAGAACTGAAACGGAAAAGGAAACAACGGAAACGAAACCCGAAACGAAAAAAAGAAACCGGGGAGATTGCTCTCCCCGGTTTCGTACCTGATGCGATGCGAAATTACTGAAGCGGAGGGCTGGCGACTGTTGGTGCGCTGCCGTCCGTGGTGTAACGGATGACGCCGCTCTGGTCGCTATAAAACCCACGCTGACCACTTTGTCCTATGGTTGCAGGCTGTCCCACAATCGTGTAGGTCTGGAAACCGGTGCATCCGCCGACTGCCGGAGTTGCCGTGGCTCCCACATAGGTGAAGAAATAACCGCTCTTCGCGGTGGCTGCTGCTGTTGCCGCGGCTAGAACTGGGTCAATCAAAATCGCCGCGCCGCAAACTGCAACGCCGCCCGGTGCGCCAGCCATAGCTGCCAACGACCCTGGGAACTGCACGCCCCAGCTCGAAGAATAGGTAACCGCAGAAGTGTTGAAGGTGCGAATGGAACCGACCGCGGAGGCTTCATTGGCCGCCATGCGGGCGCGCAGCAAGTTCGGAATCGCGATGGCCGCGATAATCAAAATAATCGCGACGACGATCAGCAATTCGATAAGTGAAAATCCCTTCTGTTTCTTAGTCATTTCGTCTCTCTCCTGTTAAGCCGCTCAAGATGTCATTGCTGGCGGGTACACCCCAGTAGAGGCACGCGGTGCGCCATAACGGTACATTCTGTAGCGAATCGGCACAGCCAACTTGGGCCGTGCATTATCATGCGGATACGAGCGTATTCCCGGAATAGGCGACAGTGGAGGGTTAAGAAGTTCGTTATAAGCCTCTTAATTATGACTATTTGCGGCTGGGTCTAAGGGCGTTAAAAGTCTTAGCGCTCCTCGGATCACGAGTTTGGCAACGAGCTAGAGCGCGCTAAGATTCGCGCCGGCATTCAGCGGCCGACTGACGGGCTAACTTGAGAAGCGATCCTATCCTCCTACGTATATATGTCCACCATTACGTCTACTAGGCGTTGTCGCAAAGCCAAGCGACACTTGGTTCCCCCAGATTCAGCCCGCTTGCGAGGCGAACATGTCTAGAATTCAACTTTTCATTCTTACCTCGATCTTTTTCGTGAATTGCGTATTTCCGGGGGGGCAACAGCATCGCGCGGGAACTAATGGTCCGGAGACGCCGGGACGGGAGCGGCGACTGTTGGCGATACGATTTATATTCCAGCGGGAGCGACATTGAATGGCGGTGCCGCGCAAACGAATGGAGTGCAAGCGTTCAGCTTGAAATGAACGCTGTTTTGCGGGTGCTAGATCTAAAAGATGCACCCTTCTGAGAAACGAAGAGTGCGGCGCCCCCGAGAGTTTCTGTCGCGCAGAAACTGTACGCCGATGCCGCGCGGACCGATTGGCCGCTGAACACCGGCAAGGCTAAGATGCCGAGCTAAAGCCCGGCGCTACGAAAGCAAAACCTAGCATCGTGCGCGATGCGCGGAACGGTGGAGCGATCGCCGAGACTCCGCGCTGAAGGCTACATTTAAGTCATCACCTGGATCCGGGTCGGCAAATAGATGTTTCAACCGGATCGGCGGGCGTGGAGCGAAGCGGATACATAAGTCTTCACCCGGATCGAGGCTTGTCGAGCGGACATATTGCCGTCTGCAAAATGCATTATAATTGTGCGCGAGTGCTTGCGATGTAGGCGGGTAGGCGACGATGCCAATTACAGTGCTCCTCGTTGGTGACATGGACGTCGAACGGGAATCGATTCGGCGCCTGCTCGGATCTCACGCTCACATTGAGATTGTGGGCGAGGCCGCCCATTTCCCACAAGCAGTGCAAATGTCGAACGATTTAAAGCCGCAGGTCGTCGTACTGGATCTGCATATGCCGGACGACGCGCAACTCTCGCCTGTCGAATTTAAATCTCTGCTGAATTCCGGGGCCTCGCGGTTATTGGTGATTTCTATTTACCGGGATGCGGAAGCCAATGTTCTGGCTAGCAACTTTGGAACCTATACGCTGCTGGATAAGAGCGAGCTCGATAATAAACTTATTCCCGCCATTCTAGGAAAGCCAGAATCGCCACACACGAAAGCTGCCCAGAACCGTTGATTGTCGTGCTGCACTCCTTGGAGCTGATCTGTTACCTCCGCAGGCGGGACCTGTGGATCATTCGTCGCAACGTTTCGGGCCACGGCGAGTAGCGCTGTCGAATGGGTCTGCGCAGGCAAATGTTACCGCTTGATAAAGGTGGAGATCGGTACTATAAGAGCACTCTGAAAATCGAAAGAACTCCTGATGGCGGGATGCTCCGCAGTCCAGCATGGTGAGCGGGGTAATCCTTGAAACTGGGAGAGGCAAACGAGAAAACGCTGGAGCCAAATTACAGAAGCGATGAGTTCAGGTTGAACTAACCGATCACATGGACCGCGTCTGTAGTTTTCCCGATTGCATTAAGTCCGCAGTCGCAACCTTAGGGGGTTGCAAGTATTGTGTAGCCCACTTTGTATCGACCTGCTATAAATGCCTCGAAAAGACCTCAGACCGAGCAAACGAAGCAGCCCAGAAAGAGCGACGAAACTTGTTAGTCGAGATAGTTGACACAGTTACATCGCTTAGCCAGGGCAGCGACGAATTTACGAATCAAGAACGCGGGCAGTTGATGGACATACTGCTGTGGGCGTGCGATTCACTGGCAGAACGAACCTAGCCAAGGCCTTTTCGCGGGGATGACCATAAATCGTAATGGTTTAAGCGGAATGTCGGTGATCGTCGAGTGTGATTCAATTCAAAGGAAGAGGATGGAAGAAAAAAAGAAATGGGACTTATTTTTCTTGCACGCGCGCGAGGATGCACGGGACGTTGCCAAACCTTTGTGTGACGCGTTGAATGCCACGGGAACAATATGCTGGTATCTCGACTATGCTCTGAAGCCGGGGGACAATATACGCGCGTCGATCGACTACGGGCTGTCGCGCTCGCGATATGGGGTGGTGATTGTGAGCAAGCCATTTCTTGAAAAGCGCTGGACCCAAGAGGAGTTAAATGATTTGGCTACGCGCGAAGTGGATGGAAAGAAAGTGATATTGCCGGTCTGGCACAATGTAGGATTTCAAGAGATATGCGATTACTCGCCGGTGTTGGCCGAACGAGTGGCGATCAGCACCGAGAAAGGATTTGACTTCGCAGTGAAGAGAATTATCGACGCTGCTAAGCAGCCTTGAGGGCATTTCGCAGGCCTTGCTTTTCAGGTGTCTACAGTAAACCTTGTATTCCTCATCCGACCTTACAGGCGTAGTTTAATGTTGTGAGTCCCCGCCCCCATAAGCATGTGCTAATAGCGGACGATAGCACTATCGTTCGGCATATTCTGAAAACGTATCTATCAAGACGGCCGGACGTGGTGATTTGCGGAGAAGCGGTGAACGGCCGCGAAGCAGTACAGAAAGCCCTGACGCTGAAACCGGATTTGGTTCTTCTTGACTTGGCGATGCCGGAGATGAATGGCGCGGAAGTAGCGTCCGTGCTGAAAGGCGAAATGCCAGAAATTCGCGTCATCCTGTTTACGATGTATGGCGAGAACATCGGGAAGTACTTGAGCTCGGCGATTGGAATCGACGCGGTGCTCTCGAAACCTGACGGCGTAACGCAGTTGGCTGGAGCTATAGATAGCGCGCTAGATCCAAGACCAGGAACGGAATTCCACCATTAGAATTTCTGTACTGCCAACAAAAAGCAGGATTAGGCACGATAGTGGGATTTTGGGTGAGCGCGAAGAAAGCTAAGAGCCAGCTGAAGATCGTCAACGCGAACAAGAGAATCATCGACTTGTTTCTGATGTCCAATCTGGCGCCGGTCCTGGAGGATCACGAGGAGTTTCTGGGGACTACGCCGGACTAACAGATTCGGCAAATAGGCGCGGGCTGGCTTGGGCGCATCAATGCTCACGGGGCCTGTTTGGTCCGCTTTTTTTGCTGGTGACTGTTGCGAATCGAGTCGTCGCGCGAATGGATCTAGGGGTTTGAGCCCGAAAAGCGGCGCGGCAACTTGAAGTGAGTCTGGCTCTCGCGCTCGGCAGCTTCTCTGGAAGTGTTCTCCCGCGCGGGACTCTCTCGCGCAGCATTTTTCCGTATAGCACTGTCCCGCGTAGGATTTTCCCGCACATTTTCCGGCGCAGCATTCTCTCGCACAACGTTTTCTCGCCCAGCATATTGAGGGTTTTGTTCAGTTAGCAGGACGGTTCGTCCCAGGACTGCGCCGGTGACGATTAGCGCCGGCCTCTTGGTTTCTGAGGTACTGGGTTGCCGTTCGCGAAGTTCTTGTTCGGCGGTTAGCCAGTCGTCTATATCG
>JABDEK010000123.1 GCA_013287135.1 Acidobacteriota bacterium
TGCCGCCCGATGTAGGTGCGGTCGGCGTAACCGGCGGTGTCCCGGGCGGCGTGCCGGGCGGGCAAGCTGGTGGAGTTCTTGGTGGAATCATTGGTGGCACGGGCGCGGGACTACCGCCGCCGCCGAAAGCTCCAACTCCGAAGTCCATTCGTGTAGGCGGCAACGTTGCCCAGGCAAATTTGATTCGACAGGTAACGCCAGTTTACCCACCAATCGCTAAGACCGCGCACATTTCCGGAACCGTATTGCTTCACGCGATTATCGGGAAAGATGGAACGGTACAGGATCTCCAATACATCTCCGGTCCGCCTTTGCTGATGAAGAGCGCCATGGACGCAGTTCGCCAATGGCGCTATAAACCGACGCTGCTGAACGGCGAACCGGTGGACGTTGATACCACGATTTCTGTTGTGTTTACTTTGGGTGGTTAGGAAGGACACGGTTCGGGCATCCGCTTGGGGGTCTGGGCTGATTTGAAGTAATTGCGACCGGCAAAATATTGCTGCCGTGATCGTTTTGCACGAATGGAGGAGCAAACTCTATGTTTTCGAATTTACTCTTGGCGAGTGTGGTGATGTTGCAGCAGCAAGAAGTAGGCTGGGATTTGCTCACGATGTGGCACAACATGGGCTACCCGGCGAAAACGGTCGTCTTCATTCTCTTCATCATGTCTGCTTGGTCGGTGGGCATTATGATTGACCGGGCGCTGATGTATAGCGCAGCGCGGAAGCAGTCCCGCGTGTTCGTGCAGCAGGTGGCCGGTGCCTTGAAAGACAACAAACTCGACGAGGCAATTTCGATCGCCGAGCGAAATAAGAAGAGCCACATCGCCAAAGTAGTGGCGACGGGCCTTTCTGAATTTCAAGCCGCTTCCGCACAGGTTGGTGACGAGGAAGTGATCGAAGCAGCCAAGCGCGGACTCGAGCGCTCGGTCGCCATCGTCCATGCGGAAATGAAGCGCGGCCTTTCGGGCCTCGCGACCATCGGCTCCACCGCTCCGTTCGTCGGATTGTTCGGCACCGTCATGGGCATCATCAACGCGTTCAAAGGTATTTCGGCCTCCAAAGCGACCGGACTTTCCGCCGTCGCTGGCGGTATCGCTGAAGCCTTGGTCACGACCGCACTTGGTCTTCTCGTCGCGGTTCCTGCGGTCTGGACCTTTAACTACTTCACAAATAAAGTGGAAGCTTTCGACGTTGAGATGGACAACTCCTCGATGGAGTTGATCAACTACTTCATCACTCGCCGGGGCGGAAAGAAGTAAGTCATGGGATACAAACCCAAAGCACCACCAGTGATGGCTGCGCCAAACGTGATTCCGATGGCCGACATCATGCTCGTCTTGTTGATTATTTTCATGGTCGTGACGCCGATGTTGCAAAAAGGCGTGTCGGTGGATATGGCCAAGGTAAATAATGCTCAAGACATGCAGGATGCCGACAAGGACGACGCCATCATCGTGGCAGTCACGCGCGACGGGCACCTGTATTTGGGAAGTACGCAGGTGGGCCTGAGTGAAATAACTACAAAGGTGAAAGACCTCCTAGCGAACCGCCTGGATAAAACCGTATTCGTGCGTTCTGACCAGCGCGCGAAGTATGGCGACGTGGTCAAGGCGGTAGACGAAGTGAGGTCAGCAGGCGTTGACAAAATCGGCTTGCTTACCGAAAAGAATCGGGGCAAGACGGGCGCTCCCGCACCGCCGGCCCCACCCGCTGCTGGCGCGAGCGGCGACTAAAGATCGTTATAAGGATTAAAGGAGTTTTTCCATGGGAATGGCAGTTGGAGGAAGTAAAGGTTCGATATCGGAACCTAACATCGTTCCGCTTATCGATGTGCTGCTCGTCCTCATCATCATCTTTATGGTCATCACGCCAACGGTCCCGCAAGGACTGGACACGCTGGTTCCGCAGCCGTCACCGCCAAACCAGAAAGAAAATCCAGATGTACTGGCGAAGACAATCGTCGTTCAGGTTTTGGCCAACGGGAAGGTAATGATCAATCAGGACGAAACTAGCTGGGACGACCTAGGTCCTCGCCTGGACGATATTTTCAAGTTGCGTGCAGAAAAGGTGGCGTTTGTGAAAGGCGACGACGCTGTTGATTTTGGCCAAGTCGCTCGGGCGATTGATGTAATGCGGGGAGCCGGAATCGATAGCGTGGGATTGATCACCGCAAAGGTCGAAGCGGGTCAGTAACAGCGTCCACTACAACATTTGCCAGCCTCGGCGTCTTGGGCGATGGGGAAATGGCCAGGGCGGCGGCCTTCATCAAGGAGAGTAAGGGATGCAGCGTAAGCCCCACACATATTTTGTTTTAACGGTCGTACTTGTTTCGGCTGCGGCCGGAGCCGGATGCGACAAGCTCCGCGCGCGCGATAAGCTGAACAAAGGTGTACAAGCCTACAAGGCGAACCAAACGGATCTGGCAATTGAAGATTTCAAGCAAGCCAAGTCGTTTGATCCTTCGCTGACGAATGCGCAGCTCTATCTTGCTACCGCCTATGCCAGCCAATACATTCCAGGCGCGCCGTCCGACGACAACGTTCGTATGGGCAAACAAGCCATGCAGGAATGGCAAGAAGTCCTAAGCAAAGATCCAAGTAATCTAAATGCCATCGATGGTATCGGATCAATTCTTTACAACATGGCCAGCACTCCTTTCGATCCCAAAAAGATGGAAGAATCGAAGGCCTACCACGAAAAGCACATTCAGATTAAGCCGACGGATCCCGAACCGTATTATTGGATCGGCGTGATCGATTGGTCGATCGCCTTCCGTGGCAATAAAGACCTCCGCGAGGAATACAACAAGACCGCCAAGAAAACTATTAAGGACACGGATCCGATGCCGCCCGCGCTTGCTACTAAGTTCAAGGAGCAATATGGCGCCGTTGTGGACGAAGGCATCGCGGACCTTCAGAAGGCCATGGAACTGCGTCCGGATTATGATGATGCTATGGCCTACCTAAACCTGCTTCTTCGTCAAAAGGCCGATATGGAGACCACTCCCGAGGCGCGCGAAGCTGATATCAAGCAAGCCGATGAGTTGGTGGACAAGGTCAAGGCCATCAAGCAGAAGAAGATGGAGAATCCGGAACCGTCTTCTTAGCCTAAGGATTATTTTTGTGACGGCGAGCCGAATGCGGCTCGCCGTTTTTTTTTTGGCTTAGAGGTCGTGAGTTCGCAGACCCGGCTATTGTTCTGCTTGCTTTCCGCGCGATTGCAGAGCCATACCCAACAAGCCGCCTATCAGCACGGCAGGATAGAGTTGACCGATTAAAGCTTCAGAAACAGCCAGCATGCGTGAAAGCGGATGAGCAGGCAAGACGTCCCCATAACCTATGGTGGTCAGTGTGGTAAAGCTGAAGTAAACGTAGCGAGCCATAGGAGCTTCACCATCCGCAAAAGAACCGACGAATCGCAACGATCCTGGAATCTTTAAGTCCGTTAGGCGATAGGCATAGCTCCACATCAAACCGATCAGGAGATACGCGGCAATGGCTCCGAGAACACGTTGCAAGTTCACTGGCCCCGGACGGAACAACTGCAGCAAAGTAATCACTACAAATGTGAATAGGCAGAACAATAGCAGGAGCGCATCGAGCTCAGGGTGTCGCTGAGAAAGCACGTACACGTTAGTCCAATGGAAAACCAAGCCGCCGATCGTCAATGAGCCGACGAAGAGTTTCAGACCCAAACTTCGTTGTGTTGCGATCACGCCGGCAATCATCAGCATGGTGAGAACAATATCCACCACGAATTTGCCGAGTATCCCTAACCCGGCCAATGGCAAAACAACGAAAATAATAAGAATAAGACATGCCAGAAAAAATGTCAGCCGTTGGTCCAAAGACCAAAATTTGGATCGCGAAGAAAAGGATTCAGTCATCGATTGTACTCGGCTTACCGATAGCCGCCTTCACCAACCAAGTCACGAGCCCGGGCCACCGTACTTCAGTGGTTCAAGAAGTGTCAACAGCACAGTCCCGGAAACTCGCGCTGAAGTAAGGTAAGGGCTAGAATAGGCGTTTCCATGAAACCGGCAGGAAAACCCGCCATTACGCAGGCAGCGAGACGCGCCGTCGATCTACGCTTTGTCGAATTGATGGATAAAGTACGTCGCAATCGTCCCGGCGATGACCTGGAACTTCTCCGCCGGGCCTACGATTTTGCCGCCGAGCAGCACAAGACGCAAACGCGTCTTTCTGGCGAGCCATTTCTTTCCCATCCTGTCGAAGTAGCTCACATCCTGGCAGGAATGAAACTGGACGTGACATCCCTATGCGCCGCTCTTCTTCACGACGTTGTGGAGGACACCAAGATTCCCCTCGACCAGATATCCACCCATTTCGGACCCGACGTGGCGCAACTCGTAGAGGGCGCCACGAAAATCAGCCGTCTCGATTTGCTCGCGCCGGAGGCCCGCCAGGCGGAGAACGTTCGGAAGATGCTTCTAGCCATGGTGAATGACGTGCGCGTGGTCGTAATAAAGTTGGCCGATCGCTTGCACAACATGCGCACGCTCGAGTATCTCGATTCGGAACGTCAGCAACGCATCGCTCGCGAAACTTTGGACATTTACGCGCCGGTCGCCAATCGGCTTGGTATGGGGTTGATTCGTGGCGAGCTCGAAGACCTGGCATTCCGCTATTTGGAGCCGGAAGCCTATTTTGAGTTGCAGAAAAAGTTAGCTTCGAAACAGAAAGTTTTCGATAAATTTCTCCAGGAAGTGCAGGGTTCAATTCGCGACCGGCTTGTCGAGAACGGAATTCCCGCCGAGGTTCAGGCGCGCGTGAAGAGGTTTTACTCGTTAAACCTGAAAATCCAAAAGCAACAACGCACGTTGGATCAAGTTTTCGATCTTTTAGCCGTACGTGTGATTACCGACACGGTAAAGAATTGTTATGCCGCTCTCGGCGTGATTCATCAGATATGGCCGCCAGTTCCTGGCCGCTTCAAGGATTACATCGCCATGCCGCGGCCAAACCTTTATCAATCCCTGCACACCACGGTAATCCACGGCGGCCAGCCTTTCGAGGTTCAATTGCGCACGCAGGATATGCATCGCATTGCCGAACAAGGTGTGGCGGCTCATTGGAAATACAAAGACGGCCGGGAAGTTTCGCAGTCAGACGATCAGCGCATCGTGTGGATGCGGCAATTGATCGAGTGGGTGCAGGAAATGCAAGAGCCCAGTGAGTTTCTTTCAACGCTGCGTGTGGACCTTTATCCCGAAGAGGTTTACACGTTCTCGCCAAAGGGCCGTGTGGTAGTGCTCCCGCGTGGAGCAACCCCCATTGATTTCGCGTATGCCATTCATACGGAAGTGGGACATCAATGCGTCGGCGCCAGAGTGAATGGCGCGATTGTTCCGCTACGCCACGCGCTAGCCAATGGTGATGTCGTTGAAATTATTACGCAGAAAGGCCACGCGCCATCTCGCGACTGGCTATCCTCGATCCAAACATCGCGAGCGCGTAGCAAGATTCGTCAGTGGATCAATCTTCACGAGCGCGAAGAAGCTACTGACGTCGGCCGGCGCTTGCTTGAGAAAGAAGCTCGCCAAGCCGGCATTACTCTGAAAAAAATTTCAGACGAGGACTGGACGCGGGTCGCGTCCGATTATGGCTGCGGCCGTATCGAGGATCTTTACGCCGAACTCGGTTACGGAAAATGGTCAGCGCGGCAAGTGCTTGCGAAAGCCACGGGGCAGCCCCTTGCTGAACCGGGAGAAGAAAAGCAGCCGAAGATCGTATCTACGGTTAAGCGGATGCTGGGAATGGACGATTCGGCCATTCTCGTGCGCGGCAACGATGGGCTGATGGTCTTTCGTTCAAAGTGCTGCAATCCGATTCCGGGTGACGACATTGTTGGCTATGTCACTCGCGGGCGGGGCATTGCCGTGCACAGTAAAAATTGTCCAAATGTTCAAAATCTTCTGTATGAAGCGGAGCGGCGGATACCGGTCGAATGGGCCGGAGAAACTAAGGCTACTTTTCCGGTACGGTTGCGCATCTTCTCTGAAGACCGCCCTGGAATATTAGCGGGGATCACCGCTGTGATTAGCGATACGGGCGCTAATATCCGCACATTCGAAAGCGGCGGACAAGATCTTCGCGCGCGCATTGAAGTGGCGCTTGATGTTCACGATCGGAAACAACTCGAGCGCATCTTAAGCGGTGTAAAACGAATTCCTGGAGTGTTTGACATCGAGCGGGTTTACAACGTCTGAAGAACTTCCTTCCCCACCCAATCTAGCCGGCGGTTCTGCGGAAAACAGTTAATCAGTGCGCGACAACTTGCTATGGTCCGCGGGGTGTGTCTGGTGACTCTCGATAGAATTGGACTGATGTCAAACGCCGACATACGTTCATTTGTCTGGCCGCTTTCAGGTCGTCCGCTGAACGCACTTTTTCGTCCCTGCCCGATTTTTTTCTTGTCGCTGACGCTTTTGACCGCTGGCTGTGAGCGCATGATGCCGCTGGATACCAAACCTCTCGATAGCGCGGGAATGAATTACACAGCTATCAAACAATTAGTAGCGCTGGATATCAGCAGGACGGAGCTTGATGAAGTTGCCAAAGCTCGTAACGCTGGATTTTCGGACGAGAAGTGTATCGAGATAGTTCAGGTGTATCATGGTCGTAAGCTCCCTTTTAACGTTGGCGACACAGTTGCTGCTCTTCTTCGCGCTGGTCTGAGTCAGGACGCCATTCTCGAATTAGCCAAGCTCAACGCGATTGGCGTAAACATTGGCGAACTTCAGTTGATACGACTTGCTGGTTTTTCGGATGCGGTTGTCCTTGAAGTAGCCCGCCAGGATGCCGCAGGCAAACACGTTTTATCCGGCGCTTCTCTCTCCACCATGAAAAATGCAGGTATGCATGAAGCCCTACTGTTGGAACTTGTTCGACGTGGCGTCCCCGATTCTGAAGCTCCCGCTATCATCGCACTGCATCGCCATGGTGCCAAAGATTCCGATCTTCTTCGCCGATACCCAGCCGCGTAGGTGCCCCACAAATTCGCAAGTATTCAGCCAATTAAACTATTTCTGCCTTTTCCCCCTCGAGATTGCTCGATAGAATCTTCCCACCTTGAATCGACCGATTCCTCTAGCGAAACACGCTACTTCATATCCATTGCTGAGCTTTATATCCGTAATTTCCGTTATTTTATGCTCATCGGGTTGCGTCGTTTCGTTAGCACCTGCTTATCGAGTCACCAAGGAATCCGATAAGATAGAGTTCCTTTCCGGCCAGACACCTGGACTTCACTTAATCGCCAGCTACACGCTCGAAAATTACGGCGCGAGCGTCTTGCCGTTTATAGACGTAGCGGCGCCGAACGCGACGCGTTATGGAATAAAAAATCTGGTCATTAAAGTAGACGGCCACGCGGTTACTGCCCCACCAGCTTCAGAAGGCGCTCGAGAAGGGCAGGCGACAAAATTCCGCGTTCCATTCGATCCGGGTTGGAATCCGAAACAACGTCGCGACGTTGTCATCGAATATACCTTTAGCGCTCCAGAAGAATCGGAGACTCGCGTCGGAGTTGCTGAAACCTCCTTTTATCTAATTTCGCCCGGCTGGCTTCCTGTGCTTCAAGCGCCTAATCATGCGCTATCTTCGCTTCCAGCAGGTCCTGATCGCTCGATTTATTCCGTTCAAATTCCTGCGGATTTCCTTGTGCTGTCATCGGGAAAGCCACGAGGTCGAAAGAAAAATCAAGGAATGGTGGAATATCGGTTTGAGTTGCGCAAAGGCGATCTGGAACCTTACATAGTGGCCGGGCGATATGTGGCTACATCTTCGAAGCAGCGCCAAGGTGGCGCTAGTTTCTGGACCGTGGACCCGCTTAAAGAAGATCCGACTGTAGCCGAACAGCAAATCGCTTCGGCGGCAACTATTCTTCAAAAGAATTTTGGCCCTCTGGGAAAAAGTGATCTTGTCGTGCACAGTGTCGAATCATCAAGGCCACGTGCCGCCGGTTCAAACGAGCCTATGGCTACTCCTTTTCCCGACGGTGTTTTAGTCAATTCGCAAGCCATCACACTTGGAATCAACAGCCCAAATTTCTCGAAGCTGGTGGCAAGGGGATTGGCCCATAGCTGGTTCCCTGATAAGAATCCCTTGCCGGATTCTCTTATCGGTATCGACGAAGGCCTGCCGGAGTATGCCGACATTGTGGTTGACGAAGCCGTTGAAGGCCAAACTATCCGGCGCCAGCTTGTACTGAAGCTTCTTAAGGAGTACAGGGATGCGTGCAAAGAAGCGGTCGAAAAGCCACTCATCTCGACCGCCCTGCAAGATTCTATCGAACAGCGCCGAATTGCCTTGGCAAAGGCTCCTTTATTTTTCATTGCGCTTGAAGATGCCTATGGAGAGGAGCCAGTTCGTCAAGCTTTAACGCAAATCAGGAGCCTGCCGCGTGGTCAAGAAGTCGGTTACCGAGACATCCGAGCGGCA
>JABDEK010000124.1:0-83 GCA_013287135.1 Acidobacteriota bacterium
CAACTTCATCTATTACCTAAAAGCAGGCAGCCGCGGAATTTTTCGAACGCAAAGATCCAGCCTGAGCGAGGAGCAGATTTATG
>JABDEK010000124.1:140-8264 GCA_013287135.1 Acidobacteriota bacterium
TTCCGCCACGGCGAATTTTGCCCTTCCCTGACGGCAACCGTTTGCTGGTATTCACGCACGACGCGATCTCTTTGATCCCGCTCGTACACGTGTACGAAGTGGATTTGTCCAATCACTCGATCGCTTCGCTGGGTGACCTCACTGCGGAAAGCCTGGACCTCTCCTGGGGTGAGCCCGGCAAGACCGTGCTGTTCAGCCGCACGGTGAGCGGCCTGACCAATATCTGGAAGTACACCCTGACTGACAAATCGCTCACCCAGGTCACCCAGGGCACCGGACCGGATTACTCGCCCATGCTTGACCCGGCCGGAAAAGGGATTTATTTCGTCAACGGCAAAGCCACTGGCTTTTTGACCACGTACAATATCCGTACCAAGCAGTCCGCTGACATCGCCTCGGAAAATGCTTCGCAGCCCGCCATCTCGCCGGATGGAAAGCGCGTGATGTACGTCACCGCGCCTGCCAGGGACCGCACCGAGGTTTGGACTGCGAGCATAGACGGCAGCAACCCGGTGAAAATCGCCACCGGGGAATCCCTGGCAACCACAAACTGGGCGCCAGACAGTTTTCACCTGGCCTTTGTGGTATCGCAAAACGGCGCCATAGACAAACCATATACCGTGGGCTCCGATGGCAGCGATCTCCACCAGATTCCCTGGGCCAGCGCGACGATCTTTAATGTGCTTTGGACTCGTGACCAGAAAACTCTCTACATCACCGCTTTCGAGAAGGATTCTTCGGTGCCGACCATTTGGAAAGCGAACCCGGACGGTTCCGGTCAGGAGAAAATCGGCGGCAATTGCGGCAATATTGCGGAAGTCTCACCCAACGGGCAATACCTGATTGGGGCAGTATGGGCGGGAGAAAAAACTGGAATCTACGAGTTCTCCATCCCTGAAAAAAAGTGCATTCCCCTGTTGCCGGGTGTCGCGACTTTTCAGTCTGCGTTTGCTCCTGACGGCAAGTCCCTTTTGTACGCCATTCCCTCGCAGCACGAAGTCACGATTTACCGGGTTGGCTGGCAAGACGGAAAGCTTATCGGCTCGCCGCAGGTAGCAGTGAAACTTCCCTTTGCTATCCCCTTTTCCTCCGGCGGCAACGGTTACGACTTTGCGCGCGACCTTTCCACCGTCGTTTTCGCGCGCCGCGCCGGTCACGCCGACCTCTATCTCCTAAGCCAGAAATAACTCGGCCGTCTGTGATTTGTGCCCGTGATGGCAAGGGCGTTCGCTGTCCATGTTTCGTTTCCGTGATGGCATCATTCGGCCAGTCGGGGCGCCCGCTGTAACACTGGCTACCGAGCAAACAAAAAGCCACCAAGTCGGCTGGGACAGGGTGTATAAATTCCGCTTGACATATTCCTATATGGGAATGTATTATTCCTTCATGCCTCGCGCAACCACAACCTCAGACGCCTTCAATGCCGTCGCCGAGCCTCGCCGCCGGGAGATATTGAACTATCTCGCGCTGCAGGAGCGGCCGGTTGGCGATATCGTTCTGTCTCTGGGTTTGGAACAGCCTTCGGTATCGAAGCATCTTCGTGTCTTAAAAGATGTGGGCCTCGTCAACGTGCGCCGCGATGGCCGCCGTATGCTCTATAAAACTAACGCCGAAGCCATCCGGCCGCTTCACGAATGGGCCGGCACCTTCGAGCGTTTGTGGCGCAATCAGTTGGCACGCGTTAAGGAACGCGCAGAGAACGAAATGAAAAAGTAAGACGCATCTCACGAGATCTGAATAAACGGAGGAAACAATGACGTTGACTGCACCAGGAATTGAAAACTTGACGTTGACCTTGAATCAGGAAATCCACGTTCGAGCCACGCTGGATGTAACCTTTGCCGCGCTGCTCGAACAACTCGGCCCGCAGAACGAAACCCCCGAAGGCAAGCCGCTCGCCATGAAGATCGAGCCGTGGCCGGGCGGCCGTTGGTATCGCGACTTGGGCGAAAGCAACGGCCATTTCTGGGCAACCGTGCAGGCCATCAAGCGCCCAACTCTGCTTGAACTAACCGGGCCGCTCTTCATGTCTGCTCCGGTCGTAAACAATTTGCAATATCGCCTGAGCCAGGAAAAAGACGGCACTCTGATCACCTTCCGCCACTCCGCGCTGGGGTTTGTTTCCGATGAACACAAAGCCGGAATGACCCAGGGCTGGGCACACATATTCGAATGCGTCCGCAAGCAGGCCGAAACCCAGCGTTCCGGACGAGGAGCAGGAAAGTAAGCGGTCAACGCAGCAGCAGAGGGAGGCGCACATGTGTCCATTTTGTCTCGCAACCGCGGCGCTGTTGGCCGCAGGCACCGCATCCACAGGTGGCCTAACCGCATTCGCCATGAACAAATATTTTCGCGCTCGCCATAGAGCGCAAAAAAATAATCCAGCACTCAACTCATCAGAACTCAAATCAAAGGAGAATGCATCATGACGCAGAAACAAATAGAACATCCAAAAGTCGTGTCACAACCCGAATGGGTCGAAGCTCGCAAGCAGCTCTTGAAAAAAGAAAAGGAGCTCACCAAGTTGCGCGACGTGTTGGCTCAGGAACGCCGTGACCTACCCTGGGTCAAAGTGGATAAGAACTATGTCTTCGACGCTCCCGGTGGGAAGAAATCGCTAGCCGAGCTATTCGACGGCAGAAGCCAATTGATCGTCTACCACTTCATGTTCGGACCGGAATGGAAGGAAGGTTGCCCGAGTTGCTCCTTCCTCATGGATCATACCGACGGCACTCTTGTGCACCTGGCTCAGCGCGACGTGAGCTTTCTCGCTGTATCACGCGCGCCATTCGCCAAGATCGAAGAATTCAAAAAGCGTATGGGCTGGCGTTTCAACTGGGTCTCCTCATTCGCGAACGATTTCAATCGCGACTTCCACGTGTCCTTCACCAAGGAAGAACTAGCCAAAGGCAAAGTCGAATACAACTTCTCGATGACTGAATTTCCGAGCGAGGAAGCGCCCGGCGTTAGCGTGTTTTATAAGAACAAGAACGGCGACATCTTCCATACCTATTCCTCTTACGCGCGTGGCACCGAAGTGGGCGTCGGAACGTACGCTTACCTCGATCTGGTGCCCAAGGGTCGCGACGAAGACGGTCTGCCTTTCAGCATGGCATGGCTTCGCCATCACGATCGCTATGCGGATGGCCGCCTCGCCGACGCAAACAGACCCTACTGGCCCTCTTTCCCCACGGACATTGCGAACGCCGCAGGAAAGTAGCGCTCGTAGGCTTAGTGGCCGCCCAGGGGCAACGGCATCCTCAGCCGGTGCGCCTGGGCCAACCACTCGACCACCGCCAGGATTTTCAGAGTATGATAGCGATTCGGAATAATTTGTATGACCTTTCCGCAATTGGCTCAATTCACCGATGTTGCTCTTCTCCTCCTGCGCTTTATGCTTGGACTCGTGTTCATCACCAGTGGCTACAAACATCTCAAGGACCCGGCAGCTCGAAGCAAGGAAATTGGAATGAGCAAGAGCTTCACAATTTTTCTGGGCGCGGCTGAGTCAGCCGGTGGACTCGGAATAATTTCGGGCGTTCTCGCGCAACTCGCGGCAATCGGTTTGATTCTGGTTATGCTCGGCGCCATCCAAAAGAAAATATTTACATGGCACACCGGCTTCTGGGGCAAATCGGGGACGAACGGCTGGAGTTACGACACCATGCTTGTCATTATGAATCTGGTGATCGTCACCACCAGCGGCGGAAACCTTACCCTCGCTCGCCTATTCAACCAAAACCCTCTCTCGCGTTAGGGCAACCAACGCAAGCGCGAACGAGGTGTAGAATCCATGACGATCAGCTCCGGAGTTCCTCTGAGCAACCCTGTTGCAGAAAAAGACTGCAAAGACCGCTCCGCCACCGGGGTAAATCTCGTTTCCAGCATCTGATTATCTCTAAGAATTCCTAACCACACCAAATAGGGACCGTCTGTGCGCACAGGAAGTTGCGGATAATTATTTTTCACATCCAGCGTAACAAGAACTCCGGCTTCTCTCGCGCCGGCCGCTCGGTAGGCGGCGAATTCTGTTTCCGCTTCTTTAGCAAACGCTTCTACGCTATCCGCCTTCACCGCGAATATTTGCGCCACCACTACACCTTGAGCGCCATTTGCTTCCGTAACGGGATCCACGTCCGGCAGGATGGCGATGCCCCGTTCAGCCGTCAAAGGGCGAAGCAGCATCACGTTATCGGAGTCGGCGATCAGATCGTTCGCCGTTTTCCTATGCTCCTTCCAAACTGGCCCGGCATAGAAAGCGGCGTTCGCGGTAGCGCGCTCGTCAATCGTGTGAAAGCCACGAACCCATGTGAAGCCGTCCTGGTTTTTGCGCTCGAGGAAAGAACCGGCCGTGATCGCTCCCACTTGTTCAATGGCTCCGGGAAAATAGGTTTCAAAGTACTTGGTAAAGTCCTCGCGGACTCCGGGTTTGATGGTGTAGCGGCGGAACTCAATGACCTGAAAGTCTTTCAGATTGGCGGCCGGGTCGATGGCATTGCTTCGGATTGTCTGATCTGTTTGCGCCGACATTAGGTTGCAAACCGCAACAATGAACAGCAATACCGCGAGGAAGCGCATACCCGCAATCTCCCGTTCTATTCGGTGGAAGGTTTAGCCAGCTATCCGACTGGTGTCTCTAGCAATTTAACCGCTGAGCGGGCTCCCGCAAGAGCCACTTTGATTTGGTTCGAAGTAACCACTTCAACCGCCGGCGAAGTGATTGTCCTAGATTGCCGCAAGTCCTGCTTGGAGGTGAGCAAACACTTTGTTCTAATGATTTATGGACAGGATTTCCTGGTCAAATTCGTTTCATAGACAGTCGCACTTCCTGGCGGCTTCCTCGCACTTGCGCGAACCCTCAGAAAAGGGCGTAAAATGTGCTTATGTCTAACAAGCGAGCAGACACTTTCGAAGTAGAGTGCCCGTGCTGCCGGGCCAAACTCAACGTTGACCGCGAACTCGGCGCCGTCCTTTCTCATGTGCCTCCGCCAAGACCGCCTTCGTCGGTGGACCTGGATGACACCGCTAATCTCTTGCGTGCGCAGACCGAAGCCGTCGAAGCGAAGTTCCGCGCATCCGTAGAAGCAGAGAAATCCAAAGAGGACGTACTCGCTCGCAAATTCGCCGAAGGTTTGAAGAAAGCTAAAGACGGTCCCGTCGAGAAACCGCTGCGCGATTTCGACCTCGATTGAGTTCAAGCGTCGATGCGCTTCAAGCTCGCCCCGAAAAAAATTATCCTGTGTGGCCGCCCCACTTCCGCATGTTTCGCTTTTCCACTTGCACTGCTGCTCTTTTTCTTGACGCCGGCCAATCTGCACTCGCAGACACCGCAAAAGTCCCAACTTCCCCACCCGCGCATCCTTGACTCTGGAGTTTTCTTGCAGCGCGACCCAAGTACCGGTGAGTTGCGCACCACCACATCCAAGGATGCGCGGACTGAAAAAAAAAATGAACCCGCGGCAAACGCAATCCGTGTTGTAACGCCGCTTGTCCCCGTCACCTGCAGCGTCACGGATGCAGGCGGCGCCGCTCTCACTGACCTATCCCGCGAAAACTTTCGCATCTTCGATGACGGCGTCGAGCAGCCTCTTACTTATTTCGACGCCTCCACCCAGGCGGCCACCATCGCTCTAGTCATCGACGCCAGCCCCAGCATCCTGCCGCAAAGCGACGAAATGAAAACAGCGGCGCGCGCTCTCGTGGACGGCCTCACTCCCGCGGATCAAGTCGCCGTCGTCGACTTCTCCGCGCACACCTATCTGTTGCTCCCTTTCTCAAATGATTGGGGCTTGATCCGACAAGCCATCTCGCGCATTAACGTCCGCGAACTTTTTGGCGATACCGGCGGCTCAAATATTTATCAATCCGTTTTTCTCGCCGCGCACGAGCTCTTCGCCGGCCGCACCGGCCGCAAAGCCATCGTGCTTCTCACCGATGGCCAGGACAGCGGCCTCGGCCTGACCCTGGATCCCGTCACCGCATCCCCGCGCCCCGGATTTCCAAATAATCGCCTGACTTTCGACGATGTCTCGCGCGCACTTGCCGCCAACGACATTCAGCTCTTCGCCGTCTCCACTCAGAGCAGACCCAAAATAATGACTCCCGCTTGGCTCGCATCGCATTCGGCGAATACATTACTCTCCACCGACGCGCGCGACCTGAAAATCCCAGCCTATACTTTGTACCTCGCCGAACTTACCCGCCGTGTAAGCGGCCAGCTCTATTTCCTGCGCGAGTCAGATTCGCTCACCGATACCTTCCGCGAAATCGCGCGCCGAGTTCGCGCCGAGTACACTCTGGGATTCGCCCCGCCTCCAGCCACCGTCACTCGTCCGAGGTGGCACTCCCTGCGTGTCGAAGTTGTCGGACACACCGGCGTAAACGTAGCTAGCCGCCCCGGCTATTTCGCCGCCCCCACACAATAATTTTGCAAACATGCTATATGCGATCCGCGGAGCTGATCGGGCTGCATACCTAAAATCGGCGCAGACCGTTGTTCTGCATCACCTATCGCCCGAGATTTCGCCGCCAGTCTCTTCTCCGTTGCTTCGATTGGCCCAGTCTTATGATTTAATCGATGCGCATGTTCCGTCGCAGAAAATTCAAATTGCGCTTGCCGTCTAGAACTTTATCGCTCGGCGAACGCACCCTGGTTATGGGCGTGCTCAACGTCACACCCGACAGTTTCTCCGACGGCGGACGCTTTCTCGATACAGACGCAGCCGTCGACCGCGGCCTCGAAATCGAACGCGCTGGCGCAGACATCCTCGACGTTGGAGCCGAATCCACTCGCCCCGGTTCCACCGGTATTTCTGCAGACGAAGAGCTACGCCGAATCCTCCCCCTGCTAGAAAAGCTCCGCGGAAAAATCAAAATTCCGATCTCGATCGACAGCAGCAAATCCGAAGTAGCAGAAGCCGCAGCAACCGCCGGCGCAGAAATTCTCAACGACGTCACCGCCTTGCGCAACGACCCACGCATCGCCGAAGTAGCTCGCCGCCACAAGCTCCCTTTAATCCTGATGCACATGCGTGGCGAACCCCGCACGATGCAGAAAGGCCCCTTCGCAAAGGACGTGGTCCGTGATGTCCTCGCAGGTTTACGCCGTTCAATCGCGCTCGCTCGCGGCGCTGGCGCGCTAAAATCTCAAATCATCATCGACCCCGGCATCGGCTTCGGCAAAAACTACGCTCAAAATCTCACCCTGCTGTCGCGTTTGCCCGAACTCGCAAAACTCGGCTACCCACTCTTGATCGGTACATCCAGAAAAGCCTTTATCGGCCACATCCTGCGCACCCAATCACACCAAGCCCCCACAAACGACGACCGCCTCTGGGGCACCGCCGCCACCATCGCCGCAAGTATTTTGCAAGGTGCTCACATCGTGCGCGTGCACGATGTCGCCGAAATGGTTCAAGTAGCGCGCGTCTCCGACGCCATCCTCTCCCCACGCTCCGTCGCATAAACCAGAGATTCCACACGATGACTCTCGCTGTGGGCACGCGCAATTGTCCGATTGCTTGTCCTGATGTGGAAAGGGCTTGCTCTAAGGTAGGAGGGTTTGCGTGATGTGGAGAGCCTGCGTATTAAAAGTAAGAACGGCCGGCACTGAAACTGTGGAGCTATTCTACGTCTGCGCCAATTCCGAAGTTTGAAACGGCAGCCTCCGCAAACGTTTTCCCGTCGCCGCAAAAATCGCATTCGCCACTGCCGGAGCAGCGCACGGAACTCCTGGCTCGCCTATCCCGCCCGGCGTTTCATGGCTCGGGACCAGGTACACTTCCACCTTCGGCATGTCCGCAATCCGCAGCATCGGGTAAGTATCGAAATTAGTTTGCTTCACCTGCCCGTTCTCAATCGTAATTTCGTCATACAGCGCCGAGGTCAGCCCAAACGCCACTCCGCCTTCCATCTGCGCCATAACCGTGTCGGGATTAATCACTTGCCCGCAATCGATCGCCACCACCACGCGGTTCACACGCAGCGTTCCATCTTTTCCAACGCTAACTTCCGCGACGTTTGCCACATAGCTTCCCCACGAATAAAGCGCCGCGATCCCGCGCCCGCGCCGCGCCGAACCTATCTCGCTCGCCGCCAGCGATTTTCCCCACCCGGATTTTTCCG
>JABDEK010000125.1 GCA_013287135.1 Acidobacteriota bacterium
GCCGGGATAGCGCACCACTCCTGGTCGCAGTTGAAGCAAGTTTTCATAATTGCGTCCGTTCAGCGGCAGGTCGTTGATTTCTTCGTTGCTCAGTGTCCCACCTAGGGTGGCGTTCGTTAGATTGATCATAGGAACTTCTTCGGTGACCGTGACGGTTTGGGTTGTTTCGCCTGGTTCCAGAACGATATCGACACGAACGTCAGTCGCTACTTCCAACTGTACATTCGTTCGCTCATAGGTCTTGAATCCCTTGGCCTGCGCAGTAATTTTGTAAACGCCGGGCAGCAGGTCAGGAGCAACATATTCTCCCGCGTCATCGGTGAGGACTGTCCTCGAGATACCTCGCTGGACGTCGGTGATGACGACCGAGACGCCAACCATTACGGCGTCGCTTTTGTCATGCACGCTTCCGAGAATACGGCCCGTGTAGCTCTGCGAAAATAATGGATTGGAAACAATGAGTAAGGCGAGGGCCACTACGAAGGCTCGAATCCCTGACGAAAACCTGAGACGTGATCGTACATTCGCCGTCGACGCGAAAAGATGCATTCGAACCTCCTCATTAATTCGATATAGCTAAGTGAACCTTATGGTACGGCGACTCTACCACTGGAAGGTTGGCGCATGTCAAGGAATTTTCCGTGCTAATGATTGCTATGATTTATCATCGTGTTACGGTCAATTGCTCGCTTGACATAAGACACTACCGTCGTGGTATGTTGGTCCTACCACAGAACCTTGTGTCTGTCTGTCGGCGCATTCCCATCTGGGCTCCTAAAAAGAACCCAAGTTCCGGATTTTTGCGATGGCGGACTGCAAAAGCAAGATGCTCAGCGTAGCACGGTAATCGCTTCAATCTGATGAGTTGGAGAAATCCTTGTACAAAGTTATTCAAGCATCGCGGCTTTACGAGCAAATCGTCCAGCAAATTGAGGCCTCGATTCTGAAGGGCGTGCTCAAACCGGGCGATCAGTTGCCCGCTGAACGCGACTTAGCGCAGCAATTCGGCGTCAGCCGCACTGCTGTGCGCGAAGCGGTGAAGGCGCTCCGCGAAAAGGGGTTGCTGGAAGCGCATCATGGGCGTGGTACGTTCATCAAAGACGGCACGTCGAAGGCTGTCCGGCAATCGCTCGACCTGATGATCAAGATCGGGCAACCAGATGGATCAACTCATCTCGCAGAAGTCAGGGAAATTCTGGAACCGGAAATCGCAGGGTTGGCTGCGACGCGCATCGAAGAGCAACATCTGGCCATGATGCGGGAAGCCATCGCGGTGATGGACAACTCTCTGAAGGATGATCCAGAAGCCTTCATCGAAGGCGACCTAGACTTCCATCTTGCCTTGGCCGAGGCTGCCGCCAATCCTTTGATTCTTTCTCTGCTCGACTCAATTGTTGGATTGCTACGCGAGCAGCGTTTGAAGACCTTCTATGTAGATGGTGGTCCCGAGCGCGGCCAGCACCATCACCGACGTATTTTGGATGCGGTAGAACATCACGACGCGGAGCGCGCACGCTCCGCTATGCGCACGCATCTTCAGCAAGTTCGTCAAGATTCGTCCGGGCGTTCCAAGAGCGCCAAGTAGTTCGGAGGCTTTGAAAGATGGCCAATCTCGGATTTGTGGGCCTGGGAGTAATGGGTAGTCAGATGGTGAACCGGCTGCTCGACAAGGGCCACACTGTGACCGGTTATAACCGCACGCGCGCGAAAGCAGAATGGCTGATCAAACGCGGAATGCGCTGGGCTGATTCGCCCCGTGCGGTTGCGCAGGCTGCTGACGTTATCTTCACAATGGTGACGAACTCGGCTGCGCTCGCTTCGATTACCGAAGGCCCGGACGGTATTTTGGCCGGATTAAGCGCGGACAAAACCCTGGTGGACATGAGTACGGTGAGCCCCACCGTCAGCCGCGCACTCGCAGCCAAGGTTCGCGAGAAGGGCGCTGACATGGTGGATTCGCCGGTGTCCGGAAGCGTGATTACTCTTCAGGAAGGCAAGCTCTCGGTGATGGTAGGAGGACGCCGCGAAACGTTCGAGCGCGTGAAACCATTGCTCCTGGATATCGGGCCGAAAGTTACTTATGTAGGCGACAACGGTTTGGCGCTCTCCATGAAGATTGCTACCAATTTGAGCCTCGCTGTTCAGATGCTGGCATTTTGTGAAGGGGTGCTGATTGCCGAAAAAAGCGGCATCGCTCGCGAGACTGCCGTTGACGTCCTAACGCACAGCGCCGTCGCTTCGCCCATGATTCAATATCGCGGGCCTTTTGTTTTGCGAATGCCGGAAGAAGCTTGGTTTGACGTGAACATGATGCAGAAAGATATGTTGTTGGCGATGGAGTTGGGACGCCAGCTCAACGTGCCGCTGCCGACCACCGCTGTGAGCAATGAATTCTTGACCGCCGCGCGCGGCATGGGTTGGGAGAAAAAAGATTTCGCGGTTGTGTTCGACGTGCTGGCGCGCATGTCGGGAGTCGCCAAGTGAGCACCGTCACCGGCCAACCAAATCCTAAAGCTAAGACCAAGCTCAGTCCCGATGCGGCCACATGGCTGCGCATGTATCGCCAAATGTTAGCCATTCGCTTGTTTGAAGAGCAAGTAAACGAGCTCTACACACGCGCGTTAATGCCCGGTCTGGCCCATCTTTATGTTGGCGAAGAAGCTGTGGCCGTGGGAGTCTGCGAAGCGCTTCAAAATGATGATTACATCACCAGCACCCATCGCGGCCACGGGCATTGTTTGGCGAAAGGCGCGTCGCCCAACCGCATGTTCGCCGCGCTTCTCGGTAAAGAGGCGGGCTACTGCAAGGGGAAAGGCGGATCGATGCACATCGCCGATCCGGCTACCGGCAATCTGGGCGCGAACGCGATCGTAGCCGGAAGTGTGGGAATCGCAACCGGCGCGGCGTTCTCCTCTAAATATCGCGGCACAACTCAGGTCGCTGTGTGCTTTTTCGGAGAAGGAGCTCTCGGGCAGGGAGTCCTCTACGAAGAGATGAATATGGCGCAGCTATGGAAGTTGCCCGTAATTTACGTCTGCGAGAACAATTCGTACACGGAGTACACGCACTGTTCGGAAACCACCGCCGGCGACATGGCCGCGCGAGCCACGGCCTTCGGAGTGCACGCGGAAACTGTAGATGGTCAGGACGTACGAGCCGTTCATGATGTGACCGCAAAATTAGTGGAGCGAGCGCGTCGCGGAGATGGACCAGCATTTCTTTTATGCAACACTTACCGCCACCATGGACATCACGTGGGTGATATCAGTCGTGAGTATTACCGCTCAAAACAAGAAGAGCGACTGTGGGCGACCGAGCGTGATCCAATCAAACTGCTCTCCAATTGGTTGGTCGCGAACAAACATGCCGACGCCGCAACGCTCGACAAAGTGCATGCTGAGCTGAAATCCGAAATGCAAAAAGCCGTAGAGTTTGCGATTGCGGCTCCGTATCCGAGCGCCGATAAAGCGAGCGAAGACGTTTATGCCTGACACTAACACCCGGGAAATTACTTTCGCCGAAGCCGTCCGCGAAGCCCTGGCCGAAGAAATGCGCCGGGATGCGCGCGTCTTCATTCTCGGAGAAGATGTGGCGGAAGCTGGCACACCATTCAAGGTTCTTTCTGGATTGGTCGAAGAATTCGGCACCAAGCGTGTGGTCGACACGCCGATTTCCGAAGCGGGCTTCACCGGCCTCGCCGTTGGCGCTGCTATGACGGGCTTGCGTCCCGTAGTCGACATCATGTTCGGCGATTTCATCACTCTCACTATGGACCAGATGGCAAACCAGGCCGCAAAAGTTCACTATATGTCCGGCGGCAAGTGGCGTGTGCCGATGGTCATGCGCACCACGTTGGGCGCCGCGCGCCGGTCGGCGGCGCAACATTCGCAATCCTTGCACGCCTGGTTCAGCCACGTGCCGGGATTGAAAGTGGTTTTGCCATCGACTCCCTACGACGCGAAAGGTCTTTTAAAGACCGCCATTCGCGACGAAAACCCGGTAGTCTTTTTTGAAGATAAAATGATGTTCAAAATGAAAGGCCCGGTCCCGGCGGAGGAGTACACCATCCCGCTCGGCGTCGCCGACGTGAAGCGCGAAGGTGACGATATCACCCTGGTTGCCACCAGCAGCATGGTTCAAGTCGCGCTGGGCGCTGCGGGCTTGTTGGAAGAAATTGGAGTCAGCGCTGAAGTGATCGATCCGCGCACTACCTGGCCGCTGGACGAGAAGACTTTGGTCGATTCAGTGAAGAAAACATCGCGTGCTATCGTGATCGACGAAGGCTATGGGCGCTACGGTGTTACTGCGGAAATTGCTGCCGTAATCGCGGAAGGTGCCTTTCATTACCTGGATGCGCCGGTGAAACGAATGGGCGCCATGCACGTGCCGATTCCGTTTTCTCCGCCGCTGGAAGACGTCACCCTGCCCACCGAGCGCTCCGTATTCGATGTGGCCCGGGCCTTGTGCAACCGCTCTTAAGAACCGAGAATTAGAGAATTAAATGTTACGAATTGACTAGGAGGCCTGCCGTGGCACTGCCAACTTACGGAACGATGGCCGTTGACTGGGAACAGCGAATTGATTTTGACCGGCTGCGTCGTGAACGCCTGGAGCGCGCGCAGTCTCTTCTCGCGAAGTCTGAGATGGGCGCCCTTCTCTGCTTCGATATGAACAATGTGCGTTATCTCACCTCCACCCACATCGGTTCCTGGGCGCAAGACAAAATCAGCCGCTTCACACTGCTGCCGCAGAATGACGACCCGATCCTCTGGGACTTCGGCTCTGCCGCTCGCCATCATCAGCTTCACTGTCCCTGGTTAGGCGAACGTTCGCGCCCTGGAATTTCTCTGCTGCGTGGGGCTATGTCGCCCGAGATGGGTCGCGCCGAGGATGTCGCGAAAAAAATTCGCATCGAGCTCGAAAAACGCGGCCTGCATAAAGAGCCGCTCGGTATTGACATCGTTGAGCCGCCCGTTCTTTTTGCATTGCAGCGTGAAGGTATCACGGTGGTTGACGGGCAGCAGATCATGTCCGATGCGCGCGTGATTAAAACGAAAGACGAAATTGCTTTGCTGAACACCTCGGCGATGATGGTGGACGCCGCTTACGACGAACTGTATCGAGCCATGAAGCCGGGTATGAGCGAGAACCAAGCGGTCGGACTCGTCAGCAAAGTGCTCTACGATCTCGGCTCTGAATACGTCGAAGCGGTGAACGCAATTTCCGGTGAACGCTGCAATCCGCACCCGCACGTTTTTTCCGACCGCGTTCTGCGCCCCGGCGATCCGGTTTACTACGACATTTTGCATTCCTACATGGGCTACCGCACTTGCTACTACCGCTGCTTCACCATTGGTTACGCATCGCACGCCATGATCGATGCTTACAAGCGCTGCCGTGAATATCTGGACGCTGCGATCTCCCTCGTGCGTCCCGGCCGCACCACCGGAGAAATTGCGTCGCTCTGGCCCAAAGCCCAGGAATTCGGTTTTCCAAACGAAGAAGCCGCGTTCGCCCTGCAGTACGGCCACGGCATCGGCTTGGCAATTTGGGAAAAGCCGGTGATTAGCCGTCTCGTCTCGCTGGATCATCCTTATGAAATAAAGCCCGGCATGGTTTTTGCTCTTGAAACGTTTTGGCCCTCCACGGACGGTTGGAGCGCCGCGCGCATCGAAGAAGAAATCGTCGTCACCGAAACGGGCCACGAAGTGATCACGCGATTCCCGGCGGAAGAATTGCTCGTAGCCGGCGCGCACTACTTCACAGTAAATGGACCGCTGGCCACCGCACGCGAAACGGAAGCTGCTCCCAGCCAGCGAGTCGTTGATATGGTCGAAGCCAGCGCGAAAACGGAACGCGTGGGAGTCACTGACTGAGGTCGCCTTTTCACCTCACTCCGCCCAATGGCTATCAGCGTTGTAATGCCCGCTCTGGAACTGACTCAAGAAACCGGCAAGCTTGTCGCTTGGCGAAAGGACGAAGGCGAACCAGTCGCCAAGGGCGAGGTTCTGCTGGAAGTGGAAACAGACAAAGCCGTGGTTGAAATTGAAGCGGCAGCCGATGGCATCCTCGCCGGAGTAAAAGCTGTCGCGGGCGATATCATCCCAGTAGGAAAAACGATTGCCTGGATTATTTCTCCGGGCGAAACTCCTCCGCAAGAAGATGCCCCACGAGATCCGGCGAAAACTGCTGCAACAGTGCGAAAGCAACCCGCTCAGTCCGCGCCCTCCGCTGCCGAATCCGCTTCTCGCGGCGCAAAAATCTCGCCCAAAGCGCGACGCCTGGCCAGCGAACACAATATTGATATCGCGCGTGTCCACGGCACAGGCCCCGACGGCGAAATCCTCGCCTCCGATATTCTCGCTTTGGCCGAATCTCCTTCAAAAGAAATACGTTTTTCGGGCGAACCTAAGACTTTGAGTTCCGTCGCGCGCCTGATGGCCGAACGAACCACGCAAAGTTGGACTACCGTCCCTCATTTTTTCGTCCTTCGCGAAATCGACGCAGGCCCGCTTGTCCAAGCCCTAGAAAAAGTCAGAGCGTCTGCGGACAAAAACGCCGGTGTCCGCGTTACTCACACCGACTTCCTCGTTGCGCTTATTGCGCGAGTTCTTCTAAAGCATCCGCGAATAAATTCCAGTTGGGCCGGCGCTGGAATTCGTCCGAATAAGGACGTAGATATCGCGCTCGCGATGGCCGTGGACGACGGCGTCGTTACCGGAGTCATTCAGCATGCCGACCGGCTCGATCTTAGCCAAATTGCTGTTCAGCGCCAGGGACTTGCCGAGCGCGCCAAGGCCGGCCAGTTACGCCCGGCAGACATCGCGGGCGGCACTTTTACGATCAGCAATCTCGGAATGTATCAAGTGGACGCTTTCACCGCGATCATCGTACCGCCGCAAGCTGCAATCCTTGCCGTAGGGAGCATCTCCGATCGGGTAGTGCCCGTCGCTGGTCAGCTCGCCATTCGCCCCATCATGGCTTTGACCCTATCCTGCGATCACCGCGTCGTCGACGGTGCTCGCTCCGCACAATTCCTCGCCGACTTAGCCGAAGCCATCCGCGACCCCGCCAAACACGTGCGCTGATCAGCACGAGAGCTTAGCCGCGTAGTCCAAAAATTTTCCGAGTAGCCGGCAATTCGTTGGCAACAGTTGCACCCGCCACAAATTGACGCGCCGGGGTATAATCGCGCACACGAATGGCTCTCACTTCCGGCACGAAGCTCGGTCCCTACCAAATTGAATCGCTCCTAGGCGCTGGAGGCATGGGAGAAGTGTATCGGGCGCGCGATACGCGTCTGGACCGCACGGTCGCCATCAAGATTCTCACGCAAGGTTTAGCTGACACGCCGGAAATTCGACAGCGATTCGAGCGTGAGGCGCGCGCCGTTTCCAGCCTCAGCCATCCTCACATCTGCGTGCTCTACGACGTTGGACATCAGGAGGGAATCGAGTACCTGGTGATGGAATATCTCGAGGGCGAGACGTTGGCAGCGCGGATTGCGAAAGGCCGGTTGTCCACTGCTGAGCTGTTGCGATACGCGTCCCAGATCGCCGACGCTCTGGATAAAGCCCACCGTCAAGGTATCGTGCATCGCGACCTGAAACCAGCCAACGTGATGCTCACAAAGACGGGCGCTAAGTTGCTGGATTTTGGTTTGGCGAAAGGCGAGGAGATCTTCCAGGGAGATATCGACTCTTCACCGACTATGAGCCGTCCGCTTACGGTCCAGGGAACGATCGTCGGCACCATGCAATATATGTCGCCGGAACAATTGGAAGGCAAAACAGTCGACGCGCGAAGCGACATTTTTTCTTTTGGCGCGATGCTCTACGAGATGGCCACAGGGAGTAAGGCTTTCGAGGCCAAGAGCCACGCAAGCTTGATCGCCGCGATCTTGAAGGAAGAGCCTCGGCCCATGCGCGAATTGCAACCGATGACGCCGCCGGCGCTCGAGCACATCGTCAAAGCGTGTCTTGCCAAAGACCCCGACGACCGCCCACAAAGTGCGCATGACCTAAAACTGGAATTCGACTGGATTCGTGAATCAAGCGGAATTTCGCAGTTGGCGCAGCCAGCAGTCGAAAGGCCCTCATCACGGCGCAAAACCGCAGGCATCGTCCTGGCTTCGCTAGGGTGCACGCTTCTCGCGGCGGGTACGCTGGCCTTCCTGTTCAGGCCACAGCCTGCACCGGCGGAGCGCCTTGAATTTTCCATCCCCTTCCGGGAAGAAGTGAGCCATTTGGCGCTTTCGG
>JABDEK010000126.1:0-3176 GCA_013287135.1 Acidobacteriota bacterium
GCTTACCGCAAGGCGGTACAAGAAGATCCCGACGATCCGGCGCACGTTCACGGCCTCGCGCAAGCGCTGATGTCGCAGGACAAATACGCGGAAGCTCTCGAGCAGTACAAACGTCTCTCCGAGTTGGAACCCAGCACCTGGGAAAATTTCCTGCGCATGTCGGAGCTCTACCGCAGAATGGGAAAGTTTGACGAAGCAGAGTCTGCTTTACTTAGGTCAAAGCAACTTTCTCCCGACAACTTAGAAGTTCTTTATAACGAAGCGCTGCTTTACGAAGAACAGGGTCGCTATGACGATGCCGTAAAGATCCTCAACGATGCGATCAACGGCATGAAGAATCAATCTGGCGCCTCTGGAAAATCGGCAGCTGCCGGCCGACGTGCCCAACGCGAGCGCGTTAGCCATTCTTTATGAGCAGCTCGGTCATGCCTACCTTGGCCTGGAAAATTACCCTGCTGCTATTCACACGTTTGAAGAGATGGGCAAAATGGGCCCAGACGCGCAGAAACGTGCGGAAATGCTTCTGATTGATGCGTATCGCCAAAACCGCGATCTAGACCGCGCCATTGCCGAGACCAAAAAAGGACTTCAGGCGGCGCCGAACGACCAAGGTTTGATCATAACGTTGGCTATGTTGTATGGCGAGAATTCGAACACCGACCAAGCCACTAAGCTGCTAACTGGCTTGCTTCAAAACAACGATGGCGACGAAGGAATTTATGTGGATCTCGCGCAGGTCCAGGAGCGCGGCCGGGACTATTCTGACGCGGAACAGTCCGCCCAGAAAGCCGATCAACTGGCGCGGGAAAATAGTGACAAGGAATCTGCCTGGTTCATGCTCGGCGCCATCTACGAGCGCGAGAAAAAATTCGACCAAGCCGAGGAGCAATTCCGCAAAGTGTTGGAACTAAATCCGAACAACGCCGCGGTGTTGAATTATTACGGCTACATGCTCGCCGATCGTGGCGTTCGCCTCGCCGAAGCGACCGATATGATTCAGAAGGCCGTTAAACTTGAACCCAATAACGGCGCGTATCTGGATAGTCTCGGATGGGCCTATTACAAGCAGAACAAGCTGGCCGAAGCGGAAGAATATCTTCGCGAAGCTTCCGAACGCCAAGGTCACGATCCCACGATTCTCGGTCATCTTGGCGATGTTTATATGAAACTCGGTCAAACCGAACGAGCCGCCACTTATTGGGAGCGCGCGCTCGTCGAATGGCGGAAAGCTATTCCCGCTGATTACGAGGCGGACAAAGTGAATGATGTTGACGCCCAACTTAAGAATCTACGCCGCCACACAGCGCAGAAATCCACTCCAGAAACGGCTAAACCGCAGTAAGCTCCCCGCATGACTCGCACGACACCTAAGAAAAGATCGGTGCGCCTACCTGCGTTTGCGAAAATCAATCTGTGTCTGCATGTAATGGGAAAGCGGCCCGATGGCTATCACGAGTTGCGCACGATTTTTCAAGCCATTTCGCTGCACGACACGCTAGAGCTCTCCATCACTCCCGGCGCCCGCGGGAGGTTCGGGTTTCGAGGTAGTGTCTCTACTCACCTGGACAAAAAAATTCCCGTCGCGCGTGGATTAGGCGGCGGGTCAAGCGACGCAGCCGCGACGCTAATCGGCCTGATGCGGTTGACTAAAACGGAAGTTCCTCTGCCGCGCCTAATGGAAATCGCCGCTAGCCTAGGTGCTGATGTTCCGTTTTTTCTCTTCGGTGGCCGCGCTTTGGCCGTCAATCGCGGTGACGAAATCTATCCGCTTCCAAGCGCCCCAAAACAAACCATCTTGGTTGTTTCGCCCTATAACATCGGCGTGTCCACCAAGGACGCCTACGAATGGATTTCAGCGGAATTGACAAAGACTGCAAAACCCCCTAGAATTTGGGGGTTCTGCGCTCTGTGCTGGAGCAGGCAGGGAGCCGGTCTCTCGAATGATTTCGAGGGTCCCGTCTTCCGCCATCATCCGCGGCTTGGAGAAATCCGAGACGCATTGCTCAAGCGAGGAGCTGCAGATGCCGCGCTGGCGGGTAGCGGGTCGGCGGTGTTCGGAGTCTTCCGAAGCCCAGCGCAGGCGCGCCGAACCGCTCGTGCATTCCCGGAAGATTCGGTTTTCGTCGTCGAAACTCTATCCAGGGAAGACTATGGCCGTTCGCTTGGGTGGCGTGCGAGCGGTTAGGGGGAAAATTTGGCTGACGACAAATTTAAGATTTTCTGCGGGACGGCAAATCCCACGTTAGCCAAAGCTATTTGCAAGTACGTCGGTGTTCCGTTGGGGCAGGCCGAACACGGCCAGTTTAGCGACGGCGAAACGCGATTTCAGATTTTGGAAAATGTGCGGGGCGCGGATGTTTTTGTGGTGCAGCCCTGCAGCCATCCGGTTGATTTCAACCTGATGCAGCTGTTGCTGATGATCGATGCGTTCAAGCGCGCCTCGGCTTGGCGTATTACGGCGGTGATTCCGTATTATCCGTACGCCCGCCAAGATCGTAAAGATCGGCCGCGCGTAGCAATTTCGGCCAAGCTTGTTGCGGATTTATTGGAGACCGCAGGTTCGAGCCGCGTGTTAACGCTCGATCTGCACGCGCCGCAGATTCAAGGATATTTTAATATCCCCGTGGATCACTTGTTCGCGTCACCGGTGCTGGTGGAATATTTTCAGAAGATGCACTTGGGGCCTATGACCATTGTTTCGCCGGACGCTGGTGGAGTGGAGCGCGCCCGCTACTTTGCGAAAAGAATGGATGCGCCGCTGGCCATCGTGGATAAACGGCGCATCGATGTGAACGTGAGCGAAGTGATGAACTTGATCGGAGACGTCTCCGGACGTCCGGCTCTAATCATCGACGACATTATCGACACGGCCGGAACCCTGGTGAAAACGGCGGAAGCTTTGTTGGATAACGGCGCGACGAAAGTGTTTGCTGCTTGTACTCACCCGGTTCTTTCCGGGCCGGCTGCCGAACGCATCACCAAGTCCGCCATCGAAGAAGTTGTAGTGGCAGATTCAGTGCCGCTCAACGAAGCGGCGCGAAAAGTATCGAAGATCAAAGTGCTCAGCGTGGCGCCGTTGCTGGCTCGCGGCATTCAGTCGATTCACGAAGAGACCTCGATCAGCGAGCTGTTTAATTGATAGAACGGAATTCTTAACGAACGGATGGCATAAGAGG
>JABDEK010000126.1:3204-8155 GCA_013287135.1 Acidobacteriota bacterium
CGAGAGTCGTGGAAAAGGCCCGGCGCGCCGCACTCGTCTCACCGGCATGGTCCCCGCCATTCTTTACGGCGGGAAAAAAGCTTCGATCTCTCTTGCGGTGAACGCGAAGCACGTTGCCCGCATTCTGCGCTCAGAGACGGGTCACAACACCATTTTCACCGTGCAGGTTGCCGATGGCGCTGCGGAAAAAGCGATGGTGAAAGATTGGCAGGTTGATCCCGTCAGCGGGTCGCTGCTTCACGTGGATCTCTTTCGAATCGCCATGGATGTGCGCATGCGCGTCCGCGTTCCCGTGCACACATTCGGCGAGCCGCAAGGCGTGAAGATGCAGGGCGGCATTTTCGAAATGGTTACCCGCGAAGTGGAAGTCGAGTGCTTGCCAGCCGATATCCCCGAGGAATTCAAGGTGGACGTTAGCGACATGCTCATCGGGAAACAGCTTCGCGCCGGCGACCTGCCCTTCGACCGCGAAAAAGTAAAGCTGCTCACCGACCCGTCGCGCGTGCTGGCTCACGTAGTTATTCTCAAGAAGGAAGAAGAGCCGGCTCCGGAAGCGGCAGTGGCTGCGGAAACGGCGCCGGCCGAGCCCGAAGTTATCAAGAAGGGTAAGAAAGAAGAAGAGGGCGAAGCCGAAGGTGGCACGGAGCCCGCAGCGAAAGCCGAGAAGCCAGAGAAAAAGGGCAAGGAGAAGTAGTCTCCCCTCTGTGCGGCTCTATCAGAAGCGCGGGATGTACGCTTGGGCCAATTTATGAAACTGATCGTCGGCCTCGGCAATCCCGGTGCGGAATATGAATGGACCCCACACAATCTTGGCTTCCTGGCAGTGGATGGTTTGGCCGGGCGCGAAGGAATCCGAGTCACACGGCCCGAATCGAAGTCGAACGTTGGTCGCGGCAAGCTGGCAGGGCAGGAAGTTGTTCTGGCCAAGCCGCAGACTATGATGAACTTGAGCGGAGTGGCCGTGCGGGAATTGCTCGAGCGTTACGAATGTACTCCGTCGGACTTGATTCTTCTGCTCGACGAAGTGGATTTGCCCTGGGGCATGCTTAGGATCCGCGAACGCGGCGCGGGAAGCACGCATAACGGATTCAGGTCGGTCGTTAGCTCGCTCGGCATCGATGAGTTCGTCCGCATACGTATGGGATGCCAGCCGGATTATCCGGTAGGCGATCGCGCCGACTATGTGCTTAAGCCCATGCGCAAGCCGGAGCGAGAGATTGCGGCGCAGATGGTGGCCGATGCCGCCGAAGCTGTGGATTTGGTTTTAACCGAAAGTGTGGATAAAGCAATGGCCCGATTCAATCGCCGGGTAAGTTCCACGGAAGAAGAATCGCAGTAAAGAATTGGTGGCAAGCATCGAAATCGCTGATTAGATTCTGGAAATCGAGGACATATGGAAGAGCGGCTCTACGATTTAATTTTCATTCTCCGTCCGGACACGCCGGAATCGGACATCGACAAAGTCATCTCAACCCTGGAGCACGCTGCCGCCGAAAAAGGCGGCAAGATTGACTCCGTAAATAAGTGGGGACGCAAGCGCATGGCCTACCGCGTGCAGAAACTGCGCGAAGGGTATTTCGTTTATATGGTCATTCGCTCTAGCCACGGTGAAGTGGTGAAAGAGCTGGAGCGCCGGCTAAAAGTTTCCGACCCGGTCATCAAATATCTCACCGTGCGTCTCGACGAAGAATTGAAGCGCCAGGATAAGTTGAAGCGCCACCGTGAGCGCCGCGCCGCGCGTCGTCCGCGTAAAACGGTTGCGCCGGCTGCGGCCATGCCGGGAGCAGAACAAACCGCTACGCCAACCGCGTAGGCGAGAAATTCATTCAGGATTTTGATTAGGGAGAAATCGAATGGCAGAAGAAAACGCACAGCAGCAATCTTACGGAGGAGGAGGCGGTCAACGCTCATCAGGTCCAGGCGGCGGTCCCGGCGGACGCCCGGGCGGCCCCGCAAAGCGCGGTAAGCGCAATTTCGTTCGTAAAAAGAAAGTTTGCCGTTTCTGTGTGGACAAAGCCGACTTCATCGACTACAAAAAAGCCGAAATTCTGGCTCCGTTCATACAGGAGCGCGGCAAAATTCTTCCGCGGCGCATGACCGGAACTTGCGCTCGTCACCAGCGCTGGCTCACGGTCGCGATCAAGCGTGCGCAAAACATTGCGTTGTTGCCTTTCGCCGCCGAACTGTAGGCAGATCGTCGGCGAATCCGAAAAACGAATTAAAACACGATTAAATTTAACTAAAACGATTTGAGGGAAATGCGATGCAGATTATCTTGCAGGAAGATGTGGAAAAGCTGGGCAATCGTGGCGAACTGGTCGAAGTAGCTCCGGGTTACGCCCGCAATTTTCTTTTGCCGCGCAAGCTGGGCATCGAAGCTACTCCCGGTAACATGAAGCGCTTGGAAAGAATGCGCGTCTCCTTCGCCAAGAAAGAAGCCACCGAAAAGGGTGCAGCGCAGACGCTCGCCGATTCTCTGCAGGGCGTTTCCTTGAGCTTTGCGCGCAAAGCAGGAGATAACGAACAGCTCTTCGGCTCGGTAACTTCCGCGGACATTGCCGACGCTCTCGAAGCGCAGGGCTATCACATCGATAAGCGCAAGATCACGCTCGCGGACCCTATCAAGGTTGTCGGCGATTACGAAGTTCCCGTTAAGCTCCACCGAGACATTGTCGCCAAAGTAAAAGTCGCGGTGACAAAAGAAGCGTAGCCTCAGCCGCGTTTCGAATTGCTTCTATCCAACCAATTTCCTGGAGGGACTTCCATTTTTTTCTGTTCTCCCGCGATAAAAAACAAGCATTATTTTCGTTTTTTGGTTTTCCACTTTTCCTAAAGCGTCCACAGGCTCCCAGTCATTGACCTTCTTTAGATAAGTCGCCACAATGTCCGCGCTTCATCATGAAGTATTTCTAAATCGAACAAAGTTGAAATCGAGATTAGAGCATCGCGGACCCCCTTGTGCTTACGCAATCTTTGAGCGAAAATAGGGGGGGGGGGGGCGAATAAAAAGCGAATAATGGCAAAGGATACTACTCTCGAGCGTCCGTTACCCCACAATCTTGAAGCCGAGCGCAGCATTCTTGGCGCCATCATCCTCGATAACCACGCGCTGAACGCCGCGGTAGAAAAAATCCGCGCCGAAGATTTTTTCCTCTCTCAACATCGCCAGATTTTCGAGCGCATGATTCAGCTGGGAGAAAAACAACAAGCCATCGACGTGGTAACGTTAATGGACGACCTCGCGCGCCGAGGTGAACTGGAATCCGCCGGCGGCGTCGCATATCTCTCCCAGCTGAATCATGCGCTCGAAAATCTGGCGATGTTGAGAGAGGAAAAAATCTTCGGCTCCCAGCTTGCCGACGGCTTGCCGCGCGTCACTAACGTCGAACATTACGCCCGCATCGTCAAAGAAAAAGCCGTCCTGCGCAGCTTGATTTTTTCCGCGTCTGCGATTCAGGAACAAGCGCTTGCTGCAGGCGATGATGCCGACGTGATCCTCGACCGCGCCGAATCGGTCATCTTCCAACTGGCTGAAGATCGCGTCAAAGCTGGCCTGATCGGCGTCAAAGAACTCGTTCGAGACAATTACGAACGCCTCGAGAAGATTTTCAGCGAGGGCCGCCGCATCACCGGTCTCGCCAGTGGCTATCCTGGCCTCGATAACGAGACCGCCGGTTTGCAGCCTTCCGAATTAATTATTCTCGCGGCGCGCCCTTCCATGGGAAAGACGGCCCTCGCCTTAAACATCGCCGAAAATGTCGCTCTACGCCTGCGTGAACCCGTCGCGGTGTTCAGCCTGGAAATGTCGAAGGAGTCGCTGCTCTTGCGCTTGCTCGCATCTGAAGCGCGCGTCGATGCTCACAAATTCCGCACCGGTCACATGGGCCGTGACGATTGGGGAAAAATTACCGGCGCGCTCACAAATCTTGCCGAAGCGCCGCTATGGATAGACGACTCGGCGTCTTCCACCGTGATGGAGATTGGCGCGAAAGCTCGTCGCCTGAAACGCGACCGCGGTCTTTCGCTTCTGGTTGTGGATTACCTTCAACTCGTCGTCCCCACTCACACCGGCCGCGGCGCCAATCGCCAGGAAGAAGTTTCCAGCATCTCACGCGGCTTGAAAGGTTTGGCCAAGGAATTAAAAGTTCCTATTCTCGTGCTCAGCCAGCTTACCCGCGCGCCTGAACGCGACGATCGCAAGCCGCAGCTATCCGACCTCCGCGAATCGGGCGCGATCGAGCAGGATGCCGACGTGGTTCTCTTCATCAACCGCCCGAATTTCTACAAAACGGATATGCCCGAAGAAGATCGCGCCAAAGCCGAGTTGATCATCGCTAAGCAGCGCAACGGCCCCACCGGCACGATGAATTTCGTTTTCCTGGCCCGCCACACGCGATTCGAAGAAGCCGCCCCTGAGGCTTGGAGCAGCACAGTCGGCGACGAATAGAGTCGTCACCCACCCACGGGACGTGTCGCCCCTTCGACGTTTTCCCGCGCAGCGCTCTCGGGGCAGATTTCGATCGCGGTTCTGCTACCGATAACTTCTGTATTTTCCGCGCTATGCCAGAAGCCGATCCTTAAGGCGTGATTCTCGAAAAAGGCCCGCCAACTGCATCAACCCGACGTGCGACTGTTTACCTAAACGCAGCGTTCATCCCGGATGGCCCGAATTTCGTTCGCGCCGCCGATAAGGAGTCTGGCATTCTAAATGACGATGTCGAAAGCCATTCATCTCGAAGGCAGGCCGGTTTGGGCGGAAATTTCGCTCAAGGCCATCATCCATAATCTTCGCGTAATCCGGCGGCACGTCGGCGCAAATCGAAAAATTCTCGCTGTCGTTAAGTCCAACGCCTACGGCCTCGGCGCCGTCCCTATTTCCAAAGCGCTGCAGAAAGCCGGCGCCGAATGGTTCGGCGTCACCTGTGCCAACGAAGGCATCGAGTTGCGCGAC
>JABDEK010000127.1 GCA_013287135.1 Acidobacteriota bacterium
TGGGCTTACAAGGTCGGCTACTTGTTCGTGAATCTGGTTGGAAGAAGCTCGCATGGTATTGTCCAACCTGGCGCCGAATACGAAGCTCTTGTCTCCGAGGTCATCTCAAAGTTTAAAGAATTGCGCGATCCCGCGACCGGCGAGAAACTCTTCGCTCGTGTTGGCCGCGCTTCGGAGATTTATACAAGCTCTCAGGACGGAGTTTTGCAGCCAGACATAGTCCTAATCCCTCAAGACCGTTACGGTGTTTCGTTTTCCATGTCCGACGCCCCGCCGAAACCCTTGACGGAAGGAAGCCATCGGCACAATGGCGTATTGCTGTTGCAAGGCAATGGACTAAAGACGGCCGGAGAGAATTTTCGTCCAAACCTGATCGATATTGCTCCGACAGTCCTTCATTTCTTAGGACTGCCGGTCCCTTCGGACATGGACGGCCGCGTCCTCCAGGAGATTTTTTCGGACCCTGCACCGCCGGCTTATGAACAAGTGGACGAACCTACAGCTTCCAAAACGTCAGCCGAATACACTGCGCAGGAAGCTGAGCTTATCGAGCAACGCTTAAAAGGTCTTGGATATGTGGAATAGGAATTCGCTTCATCTTGTCGTTTTGCAATTGCCCTGCGCACCTGCAAGATTCGCGCTACGCAAAACGGGGATCTCATGGTGACCGGCGATCAGCATAAAGTATTCATCGTAAGCCTCGACGGCGCGACGTTCGATGTCCTGCGCCCGTTGGCGGACCAAGGTTATTTGCCGAATCTAAAGACAATAATGACGGAAGGTTTGGCCGCCGATCTCGAATCCGTGATTCCCCCGGTAACTGCTCCCGCCTGGACTTCGTTTATGACCGGCAAGACTCCTGGCAAGCACGGCATTTTTGATTTTACGCGTTTCGATCCCGCAGATCGTTCTATCAAATTAAATAACGCCGAAAACATCCGAAGTAAGACGCTATGGCAGATATTGAGTGAAAAGGGAAAGCGCGTAATCGTTTTGAATATGCCCTATACTTATCCTCCGCCCCAGGTGAACGGTGTTGTCGTGGCAGGGTGGGATGCGCCATCGGTGGAGGCGAATTTTACTTATCCGCCGGAAATACGCGCCCGGATTTTTGAAAATATTCCTGACTACGGCTCGACTCTCGATCTATCACTTTGGAATTACCTTCCTACGAAATCAGACCAGCAATTCGATCTATTCGTCGCCAAGCTCGTGCGTAGCTTTCAACAAGGTCTCGAACTGGCGACTTTTCTTTTGGAAGAAAATAAGTGGGATGTTTGCATGGTGCACTTCCAACAGACCGACTGGATCCAGCATAAATTGTGGAGTTCGATCGAAGAGGCCTGCCAAAATGCCTCGAATAAGTCTGCTCGAATCGAGAAAATTCGCGAATGTTACGGCGAGTTCGATCGCATGGTGGGCGCCCTGCTTCAGAAGATTGAAAACGAAAAGCCGACCACGATCCTTCTCTCTGACCACGGCTTTGGAAGACATCTCGGATCCATACGTCCCAATTTTTTCTTGCGTCAGTGGAACTACTTTCATCTGATCGATAGGCCGGAGACTCGTTTTCAGGATTTTTTCCGCAAGTCACGCTTCCGCTTCATGCGTAGGCTGTACGACTCAACTGCGAAAATAAAGCATAGGGTTTTCGACGGCCGCAAATCTCTGAAATATAAGTCTTGGGGCGAAGAGGCCAACCAGGAAGTCTCGCAGCAGAAATCTTTCATTGACTGGACGCGAACAAAAGTCGCGGCGGTCGAAGGCAGCGAGACTGCCCACTTGTTCGTTAATCTTGTGGGACGAGGGACGCAAGGAATAGTTCAAACCGGAAGCGAATACGAAAGTATTGTCTCCGACTTGATCGCGAAGTTCCAGGACGTCCGCCACCCTGACACGGGCGAGAAGCTGCTTGTGCGGGTCGCCCGGGGATCCGATATCTATCCAAGCTCCCAGGACGGTGTAATGCTGCCCGACGTTGTGCTCATACCTAAGGATGGTTACGGTTTTTCTATGTCGGTTTCCGACGCTCCTCCAAGAGTCTCGAACGAAGGCAATCATCGACACAACGGTGTATTGCTGATTCGGGGAGATAGGATGGTACGTCCGGCTCACGATTTTCGTCCGAATCTGATCGATATTGCTCCAACGATTCTGCACCTGCTGGGACTGCCGGTCCCCGCGGATATGGATGGCAGAGCGCTCGAAGAAATTTTCCCTGGCCTTCCAGCCGTGTCTTTCGAAGCAGCGGAGCAGACCGATATTTCCACAACCTCCACAGAATATACCGCCCATGAAGCCGAACTCATAGAACAGCGCCTCAAGGGTCTCGGATATGTCGAATAGTCCGTCACCGAGCGGGCTTGTTGGCGAGTTAAAAAGTCTCACCAAGCACGGTGCAATTTACAGCTTTGGAGGAGTCCTTGGGAAGGTTGTCGGCTTCCTGATGATTCCGCTGTACACTCACTACCTTTCACCAGCGGATTACGGAACTCTAGAGTTGCTCGATTTGTCGGTGGCGCTCTTCGGCCTTGCTGTGATGATGTGGATGAACGCCGCGATTATTCGGTACTACTATGAATATGAAGATCAAAAAAACAGAAATGAAGTTATAAGTACGGTCCTGATTTCGGCGGCTTTGCTGGGCGGGTTGTCTGCTGCCGGCGGTGTTGCATTCGCCAAACAACTTTCCTGGTTGATCCTGAAGACACCCTCGTACTATAAATTCTTCTGGCTTCTCTCCATCACTTTCTTTTTTGCCACTTTGAACAGCGTATCGTTCAGCTATCTTCGAGCCAAACAGCGCTCGGGTTTAGTGTCAATTTGTGGTGTTGTTACGATGCTCATCTCGCTTTCGCTGAACGTGTACTTCATTGCGTTTCTAAAAATCGGAGTAATTGGAATTCTGTATAGCAGTCTGATCAGTACCGCGCTATCGGCGCTGGTCTTAACGGTAGTCACTGTATGGGAGGTAAACCTCGGCTTCAGCTTTGAAAAACTGCGCGCTCTCGCCGTATTCGGCGCCCCTCTTGTAATTACGAGCCTCGCCGCCTTCGCATTGAATTTTTCCGACCGTTTTTTTCTGGAGCGCTTTACGAATGTGTCTAGCGTGGGAATCTATGCGCTGGGCTATAAATTTGCCTTCATGCTCAGCTTCCTGGTCGTGCAGCCTTTTGACATGATCTGGAGCGCGCGAATGTACGAGATTGCCAAGAAGCCCAATGGAGCTAAACTCTTTTCGCAAATTTTCAGATATTATTCGCTTATATTGGTGGCCGCCGCTCTGGGCCTGTCGCTCGTCATCAAAGACGTCATTGGCATAATCGCGTCTCCGTCCTTCCGAGAAGCATACAAAATTGTGCCGGTGGTTGCCTTGGCCTACGTGTTCCAGGGCAGTTACAGATTTATGGTTGGAGGCATCTATATTGAAAAAAAGACTTACTCCGTTGGTATAATCAGTGCAGCTTCACTAGCTCTGAACCTGACCTTGAACTACATCCTCATTCAGCGATTTGGAGGGATGGGGGCAGCTTGGGCCACTGCTCTGAGCTTTCTTTTTATGGCGGGCTTATCCTATATAGTGTCTGAGAGGGTTCATCCAGTCTCCTACCACCTAGGAGCTTTCTTCTTGTCTATTGGAGTCGCTGCTGCTCTGTATTGGTGCGCTATCAAATTGTCCTTTCCGTCCCTGATTCTCTCTGCAGGCATTAAGACTCTGATCTTCATGGCGTTTCCCACAGCCTTATATCTGGTTGGCTTTTTCAAGGATGATGAAATCACACAGCTCAAACGAACGGTTCAATCTTTGTGGGCAAATCGGCGGTGGGGTGCTACGGTTCTTCCGGAACAGTAGGATGGAGCCTGTCTTGGGGAGAGCAAAGGTCAGCGCAATTGTTCCCGTTTATAATTGCGCACAATATGTTGGCAAGGCAATCGAGAGCATCCTCGCGCAAACTTATCCCGCCCAGGAGATTATCGTTGTAGACGACGGTTCCACGGACAATACTCGCGAAGCCCTGGAACCCTACAAAGATTTGATCATTTACGTATACCAAAAAAATGCAGGAGAGCCGGCGGCAAGAAACACGGGAATACGCCATTCTACCGGCGAATATATCGCCTACCTCGACGCCGACGATCTGTGGCTGCCAGACAAACTTCAGCTTCAAATGGAATATTTCCGGACTCATCCGCAATGTGATCTTGTTTACACGGACATGATGACCTTCGATGACCAGGGCATCATCGAATGTAGCGTGCGCTCCTCGCGCGCGCGAGTGTATAGCAGCGGTAAAATATTTCCTCAACTTTTTCGGGAAACATTATTTGGCTCTGGTTCAGTTGTGCTTCGCAAAGCTGCTGCGGAAAAGGCCGGTGGGTTCGACGAAACATTCTTTGTTGGCAGTGATTATGAAATGTGGCTGCGTATGTCGCGGTCATTTGAATTTGGCTATGTCGATAAGCCCCTTCTCATGTACAGGCAGCATCGGGACATGAGCACCCAAAAACTAGGCAAAGTTCCTCAAGACGGAATGCCCTGGCAAGTAAAAGTCCTCAAGAGGACCCTGGAACTGTTTCCGGAAGCTGAGCGCGAACTCGGGAAGTCTGCAATTAATCATCGTATGGCTGTTCCGTATATGTGGCTCGGGCGCTCGTGGATGGACCGCGGAAACCACAAAGAAGCTCGCAGGCTCATTTCAGGCGCCATACAATATGATCCGTGGAACCCACGCTATAGATTTGCTTATCTCGCAACTTTCTTGAGCCCTTCCCTGTTGGCGAAAGTAAAAAACCTCTACAGCAGATTTCGCAATGCGACATCGTCGAAGAACAAAGTCTCCAGAGATAGCGCAGCCGGAAATGCGGCAGGAATTCAGCAGTGAGCGTGCAAGACCGAATCCCGGTCGGCGAAGGCTCGTTTGATGCAACGATGCGCTCTTCGGGAACTCGACCAAAACGGATGAAACCTCCAGTCTTTATCGTGGGATCTCCACGCTCCGGGACCACTCTCCTCTACCATATGTTGCTTTCCGCTGGCGGATTTGCGGTTTACCTTACAGAGTCGAAAGTATTCGACCTCGTATTTCCGCAATTCCCGAGTTTGAGTTCGGCAAGAAATAGGCGCAAAGCGCTCGATCTTTGGCTTCCAAGTAAGCTATTCACGTTGACCGATTTGGAAAGGTCCCATATTGAGCGCCGTATATTGGAGGACTGCCGAAGCGGAGGCGATTTTTTAAGAATTGTGATGGAGGAAATGGCCCTCCGGCAAAACGTGGAGAGATGGGCCGAAAATACTCCTGAACATGTCCTGCACCTGGATACCATTAAGAAGGAAATTCCCGACGCTCTCGTGATTCACATGATTCGCGATGGCAGAGATGTGGCTTTGTCGCTGCAGAAAAAAGGCTGGGTACAGCCTTTTCCGTGGGACAAAAAACGTGGCGCGCTAGTAGCCGGTCTTTATTGGGAGTGGTTGCTGGACAAAGGGCGGGAATATCAGCGTAAGGTCGGCAAGGATTACTTAGAGGTGCGCTACGAGCAACTCGTGAGCCGTCCGGTTGAAACATTGGCGCACATATCGAGATTCATCGATCACGATCTCGATTATCAGCAAATCCAGCGCGTTGGCATCGGCTCGGTGAGCGAGCCAAACACTTCGTTCGAGGGAGAGTCCTCTTCCGGCACCTTTGACCCGGTCGGCCGGTGGCGCAAGGGGTTCGCGGCCGGAGAACTCAATGCCTTGGAGGAATTAATCGGACCAGCTCTCGAGAACCTGGGCTACCCGGTCACGCCTCCCGACGCTTCAAGCGGCCATCCGAGAGCGTCGAAAGGCATGCGCACCGCCTACCGCAGTTACTGGGACTTTAAGTTGTGGCTGAAAATGAAAACTCCTCTCGGACGCGTTCTCGTAAAGGCAGATCCAGCCGATTTATGAGCCAGGTCGTTACCGCAAGTGACGCTCACACACACAACCCAGGGCATATGACGCGCCCCAAGAGTCGTCAGGGCAGCTCTTTGCGCGTTCTGCATGTTCTAAATCGTCTCGCGACGGGCGGAACTGAGAACGTGGTCCTCAGATTAATCGGCGGCCTGAACGAAGAAATTTTCGAGCATCGGCTTGCTGCAGTGCGCGGAATGGACCCAGCCTTCGGGGGTTTAACGCTTCCTGGCGGAGAACTATTGCTGGATGGAAAGGAGGATAGCGGTTTTGAGTTTCTGATCCTGCGCTTGGCGCGCGTCATGCGAGCATATCGTCCGCACATCGTGCACTCCCGAAACTGGGGCGCCATCGAAGCAATCCCCGCAGCTCGGCTCGCCAGAGTTCCAGTTGTAATCCATAGCGAGCATGGCTACGACTTGGACATGCTCACCGGGCTTCCCGGACGGCGGCGTATCTTCCGGCGTGCTTCCTACGCCATGGCTGACGCTGTTTTTGCTGTCACGCGTGAACTTCGCGATTTTCACGCTCGGCAGGCATGGATTTCTCCGGAGCGGATCCGCGTGATCTACAACGGTGTGGACACCCAAAGATTCCGCCCGCGCCCCGAGGAACGGATTTCACTGCGCAGGAGATTTGGCCTGCCGGAAGAGCGCTTCATTGTCGGAACCGTCGGCCGCACAGTTGCAATCAAGGATCATCCAACTCTCCTTCGCGCCGTGGAATCCATGGTGCTCAAAGGCATTGATGCGCACGCTCTACTAGTTGGCTCGGGCCCGGAGCTTGAACGCAATCAGCAGTTGGCAAAAGACTCTCCGGCTCTTGCTGGCCGCGTAACATTTGTCGGCTGCTGTGATGAAGTCCCGGACATCCTCAACACCCTGGATGTTTTTGCTCTAACATCGATCTCCGAAGGTATGTCGAACACATTGCTGGAAGCAATGGCCACTCGACTTCCCGTAATAACCACAAATGTTGGAGGAAATCCAGAGGTTGTTGTCGATGGCGATTCGGGCTGGCTGTTTCAGCCTCGCGACTCGGAAGCGCTTGGGTCGCGACTGATGTCCCTTGCATTCGATGAAAATCAGCGGCAGCAATTAAGCCTTGCGGCTCGCCAACGAGTTGTCGAACGCTTCAGTTTGGCGCGTATGTTAAACGATTACAGCAGCTTGTATTTGGAACTTGCTGCGCGACGTGGCATCAAAATTCAGGATCATCAGGCGAGCTAGACTAACATGTGCGGCATTTGCGGACTCTTTGAATTCGACCAAAGTCGAACGATTCCCGGTGAGATCGTCCGTCGCATGACCGATACGATCGTTCATCGCGGCCCCGACGACCACGGCGCGTTCCTCGGCCCTGGCATCGGACTGGGTTTTCGTCGCCTCAGCATCATCGACGTCGCTGGTGGCCACCAGCCCCTCTCCAATGAGGATGGCAGCGTCTGGGTAATGCTGAACGGCGAAATTTATAACTATCCGGAGCTGCACAAGGACCTCGTCGATCGCGGACATCGCTTTACCACCCGCTCAGACACGGAAACTATCGTCCATTTGTATGAAGAATACGGCGAAGAGTGTTTTGCGCGGCTCCGCGGGATGTTTGCGATCGCGTTATGGGATTCACGCT